>CATABD010000132.1 GCA_949494735.1 uncultured Oscillospiraceae bacterium | reverse complement strand
TTTTCCTCTGAATTTTTCCTTCAATCACCCTTGACTTCATACCACTGGACTTTCCCAAATTGTTTTCTACACAGTACCACAAAACGGGCGGAGTGTATTTCATATTTGAACGTTTTATTATGAAAAAGAACGGTGTTCCTGGGGCGTCCGCCGGTATTCCATGGGGGTCTGTCCGGTAAGCCGCTTGAACACGCTTTGAAAATGGCTCTGGGAGGAGAAGGAAAACAGCTGGGCGATATCGGTGAGGCTCCGGTCCGTAAAGCGCAGCATATGCTGCGCTCCCGCAATCTTTTCCTGCAAAATGTATTGGGTCAGGGTGATCCCCGCCTCCTCCTTGAAGCGGCAGCTCAAATAGCTCCTGGTGTACCCCAGCACGTCCGCCACGTCCCGCACCCGGATGGGGCCGTAGATGTTTTGGGACACATACTCCGCGCAGGCGGCGTATACGCCCCCCGCCTGTCCGTCCGGGCCCAGCCGCCCCTTGATTTGGGCCACCTCCCGGGCAAAGCCCAGAAAGATATCATTTTGCAGCTTTCGGAGGGCTTCGGCGTCCTGGGTCAATTCCGCCGTCTGGATGTAGCGGTCGGACAGGGCGAAGGCCGCGAGGCTGTTTAGACCGCCGGCAATGGCCGCCCGGCTGGCAATGGCCGCGGCGCATATGTCGATGTCCTTCAGCTGCCGGATGGTGTCGTCCGACAGATGGCCCTGCATGAAGTTGGGCGGTGCGCTGAACACCTCCAGCAGACGGTCCGGCCGGCCCTGCTCCACATAGGAGCGCAGCAGCAGCTCATAGTGATAGCCCTGCTTGAGCAGCTCCGTGGTATCTATGTTATCCGGCTCGTCCTCCCGGACGGCGCGGCCCGCCGGGAACTCCCCCTCCGGGAGGACCTCGATCCGGAGCTCACCCGGCGCAAGCTCCCGGCCCTCCAGCGTCAGCGCCAAAAAGGACACCAGCCAGCCCACCCGCTCGATGCCCAGCGCCGGCATACAGCGCAGAGAGCGGACATAGGCGGTGCGCTGTTCCCGGCCGATCCCCAGCCGGAACAGCAGCTCCTCCAGCTCCGGCGGCTCTCCCTGGGCGATGCGCGACGGGCCGACAATCAGGCGCGTTGCGTCCCCCAGGGCCAGATAGCCGTAATACTGGCCCACAGGGGTGGTGAACACCCCCGCCGTCTGCTCCGGGCTGAGCAGACGGGGGAGGAAGGGAAGGGCGGGGTCGGGCTGTAAATGATATACGGAGTAGTAATATAGACACTCCTCGCCCCGGTACAGGCGCACCGTGGCACTGGTGGCTTTGGCAAGGCTGTAGCACACCGCTTTGAGCCGTTCCACATCAAACTTTTTCACGCAAGCACCGCCTTTCTTGATATAAATCTAACACTTCTGAAATACAGTGTCAATCCCGCATGGTAAGATGAAGAAAACCGCTTGGGGGGAACCCGGCGGAGGAATCAGAATGTTAGACATCAACATGGCGGACGTAATCAAAGTATTGAATCTGTGCGCACCCTATTTAGCGGCGCTGGCGGTGGTGATCGTGGCGGGGATCATCGCCATGACCGCCTGCGTGAAGCTGCCCAAAGAGAAGAAGCTTGTCATCCGCACCCAGTCCGGCATCGCCATGGCCCTGGCGCTCGTCCTGGTGGTAAACCTGATCTGCTTTGGGCCTATGAATACCCTCATCTCCCTGGCCACCGGGCGGGGCTCCATCTCGGAGCGCACCACCCGGAATGCCCAGGAGCTGTGCGAGGACATCGCCGACGAGGGCATCACCCTGCTGGCCAACGACGGGATGCTTCCTCTGGGCGGCGGGGCCAAGCTGAACGTGTTCGGCTGGGCCAGCACCAACCCCTGCTACGGCGGCACCGGCTCCGGCTCGCTGAGCGGCTCCTACCCCGTCGTCAGCCTGCTGGACGGCCTGGCCAACGCCGGCATTGCCACCAACGCCGAACTGAGCAGGTTCTACACCGACTACCGGGCTGACCGGCCCGAGGTGGGGATGTGGGAACAGGACTGGACCCTGCCCGAGCCCCCCGCCGATACTTACCCCGATGAGCTGCTGGACGGAGCCAAAAGCTTCTCCGACAAGGCCCTGATCGTCATCACCCGGGTGGGCGGCGAGGGCGCCGACCTGCCCATCTACTTCACCGGGGCCGGGGAGTGGCCCTACTATGAGAACAACAGCGGCCAGTACGAGGAGTACGACGAGAACGGCCACTTCCTCCGCCTCACCCAGAGCGAGCGGGACATGATCGAGCTGGTGACGGAAAACTTCGACGACGTGGCGCTGGTGTATAACGGGGCCAACCCCATGGAGCTGGGCTTTGTGGAGGACTATCCCCAGATCAGGAGCGTGCTGTGGTGCCCCGGCACCGGCCAGACCGGTTTCAATGCCCTGGGCAATATCCTCACCGGCGCGGTGAATCCCACCGGCCGGACGGTGGACACCTTCCTGTACGACCTGACCAACGCCCCCAGCATGTGGAACTCCTGCGACTTCTTCCAGTATGAAAACATGGACGAGTTTTTTGTGGAGGATGAGGAGGCTCCGGGAACCGGCTGGACTCCCTTTTTCGTCAACTACGTGGAGAGCATCTATGTGGGCTACAAGTTCTATGAGACCGCCGCCCAGGAGGGCCTGTTCGACTATTACGACGTGGTGCAGTACCCCTTCGGCCACGGCCTGAGCTACACCACCTTCGAGCAGAAGATGGGCCCCATTGCGGAAAAGGATGGTGCCATCACCTTTGACGTCACTGTCACCAATACCGGCTCTGTTGCGGGCAAGGACGTGGTGGAGGTCTACTGCGGGCCCCCCTACACCAACGGCGGCATTGAGAAGGCCAGCGCCAACCTGGCGGCATACGATAAGACCGGCCTGCTGGAGCCCGGCCAGTCCCAGACCCTGACCATCACCTTCAAAGCTGAGGACATGGCCTCCTATGACGCCGAGGGCGCGGGCTGTTACGTGCTGGAGGCGGGGGACTACGCCGTCTCCCTCCGGGGCAATTCCCATGAGGTCATTGATGAGCAGACCTACACCGTGGATTCCACGATCACCTACGGCCAGGACAACGCCCGCTCCACCGACAAGGCGGCGGCGCTCAACCAGTTCGACCAGGCGGCGGGCAATGTGACCTACCTGTCCCGCAAGGACGGCTTTGCCAACATTGAGGAGGCCCTGGCCTACCCAGAGGACTTCAATATGCCCTCCGAGTACAAGGCCACGTTTATCAATAACAGCAATTACGACGCCTCAAAATATAACAACCCCAACGATGTGATGCCCACCCTGGGGGCCAAAAACGGCCTGAAGCTGGCCGACCTGCGGGGTAAGGACTATGATGACCCCACGTGGGAGAAGCTGCTGGACCAGCTCACGCCCCAGGACATGAACGCCATGATCTCCCTGGGTGGCTATCAGACCACCGCCGTGGCCTCCGTGGGCAAGGTGCAGACGGTGGACTGCGACGGCCCCGCCTCCATCAACAACAACTTTACCGGCAAGGGCTCCATCGGCTTCCCCTCCGGCGTGATGATCTCCGCCACCTGGAACGAGGATTTGGCCCATGCCTTCGGCAGCAGCATCGGCGAGATGGCCGATGAGATGGGCGTGTCCGGCTGGTACGCCCCCGCCATGAACATCCACCGCTCCGCCTTCGCCGGACGGAATTTCGAGTACTACTCCGAGGACCCCCTGCTGTCCGGCAAAACCGCCGCCCAAGCCGCGGCGGGCGCCAAGGAGCACGGCGTGTATTCCTACATCAAACACTTCGCCCTCAACGACCAGGAGAGCGGCCGTGAGCTGATGCTGTGCACCTGGTCCACCGAGCAGGCCATCCGCGAAATCTACCTGAAGCCCTTCGAGATCGCCGTGAAGGAGGGCGGGGCCCAGGCAGTCATGTCCTCCTTCAACTACATCGGCACCACCTGGGCCGTGGGGCATGAGGGCCTGCTGAACCGGGTGCTCCGGGACGAGTGGGGCTTCCAGGGCATGATGCTCACCGACTTCTTCATGGGCATGGGCTACATGGACGCCGAGCAGGGCATCCGCAGCGGCAACGACTTCTGCCTGTCCCCCTACGACGCGGGTACCAACAATGTCCACGACCTGGAGAGCGCCACCTCCCTGCTGGCCATGCGCCAGGCCTGCAAGAACATCCTGTTCACCGTGGCCAACGCCCGGGCCTATGCCCCCGAGAACCTGAACACCGGCCTGCCCGCCTGGCAGATCGCGGCCATCGTCATCGACGTGCTGCTGCTGGCGGCCATCATCGCCATTGAGGCCATGCTGATCCGCAAGCACCGCGCCCTCACCAAGTCCATCGCCATGGGGGCGGCTGGCGGGATCGCGCTGGCCGGACTGCTGGTGTGGCTGACCATCCTCATCGCCACTCCCATGTTCCAATCCGCCGGAGGGGACGTTTCCGAGGGCGGCGAGCCTGAGGGCGAGGCCTCTGAGGAAGTGCCCATCCCGGGCGCGGACGCCATGCTGGAAAACGTGACCTACACCGTCGTCACCGAGGGGAAAGACTGGGGCCCCGCCGTCACCAAGCTGATTCTGAACCCCGGCGTGGAGCTGGACGCATCCTCCATCCACCCCGGCAAATTCGCCGTCAGCTCTACCCGGGTGTTCCCCGATGTGGACTATATGACCTATGAGATGTCAGACCCGCTCCCCCACGAGGAGGAGCGGGAGGTCACCGCCGCGTACCTGTCCGATGAACAGGGCCAGGCCCAGGACGGCGGGGCCTACCTGATCCTGGAGCTGGCTGTGGCCCCCTACCTGGAGGCGGGCTCCCCCTTCTGGTTCAACCTGCTCATCAACATGAACGAGTATATCGACATCACCCATACCGTGTCCACCGTGGAGCCGCTGACTGCGGCGGACGGCCGGGCTGTCCGCCTGACGGCGGAGAACGTCACCAACGCGGGCAATGTCACGCTGCTGGCGGATGACTTTGACACCACTGGCAGGTATACCTACAGCTACGACGGCGGAAACCGGGAGATCGGTTTGACCTACGCCTCCTGGTTCCCCGGCAAGTCTGATGCCGCCGGTTCCACCCCGCTCATCATCTGGCTCCACGGCATGGGCGAGGGCGGCGCCGACCCCAACGTGGCCATCCTGGGCAATAAGGTGGTCAACCTCATCACCGACGAGATCCAGCAGTATTTCGGGGACACCGGCGCGGCGGTGCTGGCCCCCCAGTCCCCCACCATGTGGCTGGACACCAGCGGCACGGGAAATATGGCTATGGGCACCGCCAACAGTGAGAGCTTCTACACGGAGGCCCTCATGTCCCTGATCGTGGAGTTCGTCAACGGTCACCCTGAAATCGACGCGACCCGGCTGTACATCGGCGGCTGCTCCAACGGCGGTTATATGACCATCAATATGCTGGTGTCTTACCCCGGCGTATTTGCCGCCGCCTACCCTGTGTGCGAACCCTACGCCAACGACTGGCTCACCGGGGAGAAGCTGGCCGCCCTGGCGGACACCCCCATCTGGCTCACCGCCGCCAAGAGCGACACCATCGTCACCCTCTATGAGGGCTACTGGGACGAGGAGCCCCCCTTCCTGTACCATGTCACCGCCGATGACAGCGGCCAGGAGGTGCCGGTCTACGAGTACTCCAACGCGCTCTTCGACCGGCTTACCAAGGCAGGGGCGGCGGATATCCACTACTCCCTGTTCGACAAGGTGCTGGACACCACCGGACAGTACGCCAATGAATCCGGGGAGCCCTACGAGTATGACGGCCACTGGTCCTGGATTTACACACTGAACAACCAGTGTGCGGAGGAAATTGGCGGCAAGGAGACCACCATCTTCGAGTGGATGTCCAACCAGCGCCGGGAGGGGGCACGGCTGCCCCAGCTGCCCTTGGAGAAGACGGTGTACAGCAATCCCATCACCTTTTACCTGATCCGCCATGGGGAGACGGAGTACAATTTCCAGGGGATTATGCAGGGCTGGACGGACAGCCCCCTGACGGAAAACGGCGTAGGTCTGGCCAAGCGGCTGGGAGAGGGTTTGGCGGACGTCTCCTTTGCGGCCGCCTACACCAGCGACAGCGGCCGGGCTGTGGACACTCTGACCAATGTGCTGGGCGGGCGCAATGTCCCGGTGACCAAAACGGAGCTGCTCCGGGAGATGTACTTCGGTGAGAAAGACGGCCAGTCCTCCGAGGGCGTGTACACCGAGGATAAGGGCGGTTGTGACGCGAAGGATATCCAGGCGTGGCTGGGGCACAGCGATGTTTCTACCACCTACAACTTGTACGGCTATATCCTCCAAGGCGATATGGCGCGGCTGGGGAACGTGGTGGACACGGCGATTTTCCAGGCTCCCAAGGCTGGTTGACAGTCCAGGGAATACGGGGGCCGCTTGCGGGACATCAAACGAAAACCGCTTGAAAAGTTCATAAAATGAACAATTCAAGCGGTTTTTGTGGTACGCCCGAAGGGACTCGAACCCCCAACATTCAGAACCGGAATCTGACGCTCTATCCAATTGAACTACGGGCGCATCTCTGATACCCGTATAGTATAGCAGGGTTTCCCTCATTTGTAAAGTAGAATTTGAAAAATTTTTTATCCGGCAGGCATTACTATTAGGTTACACAAGGCCACAAGGCCATGTGTGGCCTAATTT
>CATABD010000131.1 GCA_949494735.1 uncultured Oscillospiraceae bacterium | reverse complement strand
CCCAGCCGGTCCATGCGCCGGACGTACTCCACCCCGGTGGAGGCCAGGTAAATCCGGGTGGTCTCCACGCTGGAATGCCCCAGCACGTCCGCCAGCTGCACCACGTCCCGGCATACCCGGTAAAACGTCCGGGCAAACAGGTGGCGCAGGTTGTGGGGGAACACCTTGGTGGACGCCACCCCCGCCTTTGCGCAGATCGCCTTCATCTCCGCCCAAATCTGCCGCCGCGACAACCCCCTCCCGGACCTGGTGAGAAAGATCTCACCGGATCCGGTGTTTTGTTTTTTCGCGTATTTCAGCAGCTTCCTGCACAGCTTGCCCGGCAGCAGGATGGTGCGGATCTTCCCCTTCAGCGCGATCTCCGCCCGCCCCAGCCGCGCCGCCTCCACCGTGATGTACCTCACCTCGGAAACCCGTATCCCCGTGGCGCACATGGCCTCCATCAGCAGCGCCAGCCGCTCCCTCCCCAGCCCCTGGGCGGTCTCCAGCAGCCGCACATATTCCTGCTTGGTCAGCTCCCTCTCCCGGCTGCGGAACATCCGCCGCTGCAAGCGCATGGTCTTTACCCGCAGCCCCTCCCACCGCTGGAACCGGAAAAACTGGTTGGCCGCCACCACCATGGAGTTCACCGTGGCCGCCGCATACCCCGCAGCCACCAACCGTTCCTTCCACGCCACCGCCAGTCCCTTGTCCACAGCCCGCCCGTCCAGCCACGCCGCCAGCGCCCGCACGTCCCGCAGGTATTTCTCAATGGTCCCCGCCTCCCGCTCCTCCCTGCGCAGGTGCCTTTCAAACGCCGCCAGCTCCTTTTCCCCGATATACCTGTCCATACCTTTTCCCCTTCCTGTTTTTTCTCCCCTATTGTACACACCTCCCCCCTCCTCAACAACCGTTCTTTTCCACCTCAGCTTTTCCCTCCGCAAAAACCGTTTCTTGCGCAAATGGACCGCCGATGGTGAAAAATGCCGATATTTGTCTTGAACTATCCAAATCTGAATGATATGATAAATTAGGAATGATACACTGCGTTCATCAAAAATCGACCGCTCAAGTTTCTCTGGGAAAATTTGAAAAAACAGCAATGGGGGTCTCTACATGCCGACAACTCAACGCCCATATGAGTTTATCACAGAAAAAATCCGCGCTATCAAAGACGCTTACCCCTCCCTGCGCAGCAGATCGGACGCATATTCATTTTCCGCGCTATGCATCAAATCAAGCTTTTATAAAAACCCTGCCCTTGTCCTCAATGAATCGGGATTTGAAGACATGATAGTCGACGGGCCGTATGACGGCGGGGTTGACATCCTGTTAAGCGATCCCAATACCGAAGGGGCAGACCTTGTCATCGGGCAGTCAAAATTTTATACGTCCATCCAGTATGACGATGTCCTGAACGCCATGACCAAGATGGCGCTGTTTTATAAAGATATGATTCGCGGCCAGTATGAACAGGTAAACCCCACGGTGCAGCGCAGGTTTATGACGCTGCTGTCTGATATTGGCGATGAGTCAAAAATTCGTTTTGTATTCTACACAAGCGCTCCCCAGTCCGGGATCCACCGGGACAGAATTGAGAAGAAATTCCGCGAGCAGTTTACAGAAAGCAACAACATCGACGTGTCCATTTTGTTCGCAGATGATCTTGTGGACGAGATCAAGGAATCCGAGTCCAGGCGCCCGGCCGTGGAAGCCGGAAAAATCCAAATTGATAAAAGAGGTAACGTCCTGCTTTATGGCGACGGGGCGGCGATTGTCAACGTTTCCGCCTTTTCCATAAAGCAGCTGTATGCCCGGCATAACACAAACCTGCTTGCCCGCAACCTGCGCTATCATGTGGCCGGGCGCGACATCGACAACGCCATCAAAGAAACCATTGCCAGCGACCCGGACTCATTTTGGCTCAAGAACAACGGCATTACCGTGATTTGCGACGATTTTGAGATTGACGGCAAGGATGTAAGGCTGAAAAATTTTTCCATTGTCAATGGCGGCCAGACCACTTATATGCTCCATAAAAGCACAAGCATAAACATGGGCAACGACCTGTACCTGCCTTGCAAAATTATCAAAATTGCGGGCGATGCGGAAGACGACAAAAACCGCTTCGCCTTGTCCATCGCCAAAGCCACCAATTCCCAAAAAGCCATCAAGCCTGTTGACCTGAAGGCAAACTCACCGGAACAGGTCCGCTTTGTACAGGCCATGCGAGAGGCCGGGATTTTCTACCAAACCAAACGGGGCGAAGCAGTACCCCGCGCATATCGGATGCCTTACCTCAACTCGGATCTGGTGGAAATCGGCAAGCTGTGCCTGGCGGGTATTTTTCAAGCGCCCTGCCTCAGCCGGGCCAAGCCCTCCTCCCTCTACCAGGAAAAGTACTATGAGCCGATATTTAACGGCAATCAATCGCAGATCGCAAAGCTGTGCAGGGAACTGCTCTACATGGATCATTATTTCCGCACCGTGTACCAGCGCAGCTTTGACCGGGAAAACAGCGCCATGCCCAACGCCAGCGCCAGAATATCCTTTGCCCATAACGCCAGGACGATTTGCGTTGCGTTTGCCGCCTTTGCGGCGCGGTACCGGCAGAAAAACATATCTATCCAGGATCTGGCGCCTATGTTTGATGCCTCCTCCCCGGAGAGCGTATTGGATACGCTTTACGAAACATTCCGGGAGCTGGGGCAGCTTCAATATTTTATTCCGCCGCAGCAGTTCGATAACAAGGAGCGATACGACGGCATATTGAACAAATTGTTCTCTGTTATCATTGATGCCGGCATCACCAACTACTCCATGGCCTGCCGCTATGAACCAACCCTGACGGCCACAAACTATCTCAAGCGGGACAAAAATTACTACAACATCCTTGGCGACCAGTGGTCCAACATATGCAATGGAATCAACAATATTTTTGAGGAGATCGGAATGTGACGCCCTGGCCCGGGATGGATTGGTGGCATGTGATGGCTGAGCTGTTGTTTTCCCCCGCCCTCTGGTGGGGGATCGGGGCCGGGTCGGCGGCCTTTGCCGCCTTGGCCGTCTTTCATAAAAGGCTGTCCCCGCTGTGGGCGGCGCTGTCCGCGCTGTGTATGGCGGGGGGCGTCCTGCTGGCCCTGCTCCAGGGCCGGACGCTGGAGGACGCGCTGCCCCTGGCGCTGGCGGTGGCGGCCATCGCCCTGGGGGGCCTTTGCCGGAAGGGGGGCGGGGAATGAATTTCAACACCCTGGAATACCTGCTGTTCCTCCCGGCAGTGCTGGCCCTCCACTGGGCCCTGCCCCACCGGCTGCGCTGGATGCTTCTGCTGGCGGCAAGCTGGCTGTTTTACTTCTGGTGGGAGCCTGTGGCGGGGCTGCTGCTGGCGGCCGTGATTCTTGTTACCTGGCTGTGCGGGCTGGGCGCGGCCCAGGCCAGACCCCCCGCAGCCCGGACGGCCTGCCTGACCGCGGCGCTGGCGGCCTGCCTGGGCTGCCTGGTCCTGTTCAAATACGCGGGCTTTCTCGCCAGGCTGGCGGGGGGAAGCCCCGCGTGGCGGCTGCTGCTCCCCGCCGGCATCTCCTTTTACACTTTCCAGTCCCTGTCCTACGTGCTGGATGTATACCGGGGCCAAACCGCCCCCGAGCGGCACTTCGGCTATTACGCGCTGTTCATCTCCTTCTTTCCCCAGCTGGTGGCCGGGCCCATCGAGCGGTCCGGCCGCCTGCTGCCCCAGCTGCGCCGGGAGCGGAGCCTGTCCCGGGCCCAGCTGTCCGCCGGGGGGTGGCTGCTGCTGGCCGGATACTTTAAAAAGGTGGTGGTGGCCGACGGCCTCGCCCCCCTGGTGAACGGGGTATACGCCGCCCCCGGCACGGCGGGCGGGCCCGGGGTCATCGCCGCCACCGTGCTGTTCGGCCTGCAAATATACTGTGACTTTTCCGGCTATTCCGACATCGCCCGGGGGACAGCGCGGCTTTTGGGCGTGGAACTGATGGAGAACTTCCAAGCCCCCTACGCCGCCCGGTCTGTCCGGGAATTCTGGCGGCGGTGGCATATCAGCCTGACGGCCTGGTTCACCGATTACGTCTACATCCCCCTTGGTGGAAGCCGGAGGGGCCTGCCCCGCCAGTGCCTCAACATCATGGCGGTGTTTCTCCTCAGCGGATTGTGGCACGGGGCGGACTGGACGTTTGTGGCATGGGGCGCTATCCACGGCCTCTACCAGGTGTGCGCCGTACTGGCCGAGCGGCGGGGCGGGCCGCCCGTCCCCCAGGGCCGGGGCCTTGACGTCCTGCGCCGCGGGGCGACCTTTGCCCTGGTCACTTTCGCCTGGCTGTTTTTCCGCGCGGAAAACATGGCGGACGCGTGGACGCTGCTCTCCCGCCTGGGGACGGGGTGGGGCGCGGCGGAAGCATACCTGCCGGCGGCGCGGCAGCTGCCCTTCGTGGCCGCCGCCCTGGCCTGCCTGCACTTCCTGGAGCGTTTGCTCGCCTCCCCCGCCCCTTCCGGGCGAAAAACCCTGGCCGTCTCAGCCCTCCTGCTGGCCATCGGCCTGGGCTGGTGGAGTTCCCTGTCCGGCGGCGGTGGAAACGCCTTCATCTATTTTCAGTTTTAGGTGCTGTGGCTATGAAAAAGACGGTTTTGACCTGGCTGGCCGCCGCCCTGGCGCTGCTGGCCGTCCCCGCCGTGCTGCTGGCCTGGGGGTTCCTCCTCCCCGCCCAGTACGGGGAGACTTTCATGGGCGAGCTGAAACACAAGGTGCG
Organism: uncultured Oscillospiraceae bacterium; assembly: GCA_949494735.1. Lineage (GTDB taxonomy): Bacteria > Bacillota > Clostridia > Oscillospirales > Oscillospiraceae > Enterenecus. The sequence continues at coordinate 2,060 of CATABD010000131.1, read as the reverse complement.
CTATCTGGATGAGGCCCCCGGCCCCCGCATCGTCCTGGTGGGGGGCAGCGGCGTGGCCTTCGGGGTGGACAGCGCGCTGATGGAGCGGGAGCTGCCCGGCTACACGGTGGTGAATTTCGGGATGTACGCGGCCCTGGGCACCACGATCATGCTGGAGCTGTCCCAGGAGCTGATCCGCCCCGGGGACATCGTCATCCTCATCCCCGAGCAGCAGGAGCAGACCCTGTCCGGCTTCTTTGACCCGGCGGTGATGTGGCAGGGGGTGGACGGGGCATGGGGGCTGCTGCGCGCCCTGCCAAGGGAATATTGGGGGCGTATGGCCGGGCAGTTCCCCTATTTCGCGGCGGACAAGTGCGCCGCCGTCCTCCGGGGCCAGCCTCCCCAGGGGTCGGGGGTGTACCGCCGGGACGCGTTCAACGCCGCCGGGGATGTGGTATCCCCGCTGTGCGCCCGGAACGTGATGGAGGGCGGCTATGACCCCAACACCCCCATCCGTTTTGACCCCGGGCTGCTCTCGGACGAGTTTGTCCGCAGGGTGGCCGCCTACGCCCAGGCCGCGGAGGACTGCGGGGCCGTGGTATGGTACGCCTTCTGTCCCATGAACGCGCTGGCAGTGGAGGGGGCGGCAGGCCCGGACCAGTTTTTCGGCGCGGTGCAGTCGGCGCTGGGCCTTCCTGTCATCGGCGACCCCAACGCCAGCGTGCTGGACGCCGGATGGTTCTATGACACCAACTTCCACCTGAACGCCAGCGGGAAAACCGTGTACACCCGGCTGCTGGTCCGCAATATCAAGGCCATGCTGGGGGACAGCAGCCCCACGGACATCCCCCTCCCCGCCCTGCCGGAGCCGGGGCAGGTCGGGGCTTGGGCGGGGGACGACAGCGACGCGTCCTGCTTCACCTTTGAGGACCGGGGCGGCTGGGCGGCGGTGGCCGGGCTCACCCCGGAGGGGGCGGGCCAGGAACGGCTGACGGTGCCCGCCGCCTGGGAGGGCCTGCCCGTGACCGCCATTGACGCCGCCGCCTTTGCCGGGGGAACGCGCCTGGAGGAGATTGTCGTCCAGGAGAACGTCCACACCATCGCCGACGGCGCGTTTGAGGGCTGCCCCACGCTGGAGCGGGTCATTATGCGCTCCGGCCAACCCTCAGACTGCCGGGTGGGACAGGGACTGCTGGACGGCACAGACGCCAATATATATGTACCGCCTGAAGCGCTCTCCCGTTACCGTTCCGACTATTTCTGGTCGGTCCACGCCGCCGGCATTCTGCCGGACGGCAGCTGAGTTTATTTTCCTTCCCGCAGGGCGGGCTGCGGCAAAAAAGAACAGCGGCAAGAGGAACCCCTCCTCCTGCCGCTGTTCTTTTTCGCCGCCCGGCGGTCCTCCTCCAGCCCCTGGACCGCGTGGATGGCGTTGTCCAGCAGGTTGCCCAACAGGGAATAGATGTCCACGTCCTGGAGGAAGCGGAGCCCCCGGCCATCGGCGATGCAGCGGATGACAATATTGTTCTTCTGGCAATACAGGCTCTTCTTCGTATGTCGCCATCAAAGCAGAGGAAGCATCCATTTCCGGCGATACCATTGTGGAGACCTTTAACGACGGCTACACCCAGCAGACCCGGGAGACCAAGGAAAACCGCTCCTACAAGGATCAGGCCGCCAACGCCCTCCTGCCCAGCATGACCGCCGGTTATGAGACCTTCAAGTACATCAAGGGCCTGAACACCGACACGCTGCCGGTAGTGCTGATGCAGCAGGGCATCGAGCGGCAGGGCGGCGGCACCGGCGCCATGATCTGGGGTGAGATTGAGCCCTATGCCGACGCGATTCTGAACGGTTTTGTCTACGTCAAGGATGAGGCCTTCCTCATGGTCGCCTCCGCCAGGTGGAACCCAACGGCCTGCTGGAGCCGGGGGCCTCCGAGAAACCCACCCTGTCCATCCCCCTGAAAAAGCGCAAGGGCTCCGGGAAAACAGGGTAGCGGCCATTATGAAAAGAACGTCAAGTAACGTTGGCGATTCTATTATCCTCATTCAGCAGGCGGGGGCCCCTCCCAGGGCCCC
>CATABD010000130.1 GCA_949494735.1 uncultured Oscillospiraceae bacterium | reverse complement strand
CAAGAAAGACGTTTATCAATTCCCGCTTGGCGGCAAAGCTCTTGCCGGAGCCCGTAGAGCCGAGGTACATCCCGTTTGCGGATTTCAGCTTTTTCCGGTCAGCCATGATGACGTTGTGGGAAAGTGCGTTCATGCCGTAGACAGAATCTCCTTGATGGTGGTGAAGTCCCACATGAACCGTCCCCGCTCCGGGTCCTCCCGCTCAAACTTGGTGACGTGATCGCGCAAACCCTTCTGACGGTTCCACCATGCGGGGCAGGGGATTTCCTCATCTTCCAGCCTGCGCCGGATATAGTTGGGGCCACCGCCGTTGCGGGCGTAGTCATAGATTTTGCGGATAATCCATGCAGTGTCCTCGTCAATAATCAGGCGGTTTTTGTCCTCCGGGTCTTTCTTGTAGCCGAAAGGGGCGAGACAGCCGGTAAACTTGCCGGACTTGGCCTTTGTCAGATAGGAGGAATGAACCTTCTTGCTTACATCCCGGCTATACATTTCGTTCATCAGGGTGCGGAAGGGCGTGATCTCATTTTCCTCGTCGCTGTCCACGGCATCGTTTAGAGCGATGTACCGCACCTTCTGGCGGGGAAAAAAGTCCTCCAGAAGATGGCCCACCTCCAAATGGTTCCGGCCCAGCCGGGACAGGTCTTTGGTCAGCACCACATCAAACATCTTCTGCTTCACCGCCGCCAGCATCCGCTGGAAGTCGGGGCGCTCCATGTTCAGCCCGGTGTAGCCATCGTCCTGGAAAATCCCCGCTACCCGCCAGCCCTGTTCCTCACAGTAGCTGCACAAAAGCTCACGCTGGTTTTGGATGCTTGCGCTGGGGCCGCTCAAATCATCGTCCTTGGACAAGCGGCAGTAGATAGCTGCTCTCACCTCCTGGGGATAGGGTTCAGCATACACAGTGTTAGTCCTCATTCGTGACCTCCGTTCTGCTGTGTATGCCGCAGTTTGGAGTAGCTTCATTATACCCTGTTGCGGGGCCGCAGTCAACGCGGGATTTCGATAATTCCCGCTTATAAAGAATTAAATCCATAAAGGCTTGCCTGCCCGTCTGCCTCCCGGCGAAAATGGTGCTGACGGTGATCACAGGCTCCTTCGATTTTGCCATAGGCGCTCCTTTCAATTTTTGGGTGTAAATTTTTTCGGTCATGCCGCATCGGGCCGGGAAAGTCAGCCCTCAAGTACGGCTAATAAAAGAATGAAGGAAGGAAAGAGGGGCAGGTAGTAGGAATGTACCAGCCCCTCTTGAGGGACAGCTTGAAACCGTTGCGGGACAAGGCTTTCAAGCGTCTAAATGTCCACGCCTGTGGCGTTCTCGCTCGTTGGCGGCTTTCTTCCTCCGGCGCACAAGAATGGCGCACTTGTCGCAGTATTTCCCCCGGTTGGAGCGCGGTACGAACATCGTCCCGCACTCGGCGCAGCGCCGTGCCCGTCCCCGATGGAGCAGGGCGGCGCACAGGCTTTCATCCTGGGGCAGAACAGCGGCCCGGAACCATTTGCAGTTGAGGGAGTTGCTGATACTCTGGACGCATATGCACACATCGCCGTTAGGACAACCGGCCCCGGCTCTCTTTGACGGTGATGCCCCGCTGCAACAGCCGCTGGGCAAAGTCCTCGAAACTGACAGCCTCGGCGAGAACGGCCCGTATCTCCCGGCGCAGCTTCTCTTTGCCTGTTTCAAACTTGGTGGGCGGTTTGCCCTGGGCGGCGGCTTCGGCATCCAGAGCAAGCTGCCCTTTTTTCTGCGCCCAATACTCCCGGTCGGTGACACGGTTCCTGCTCCCGCCCAGCAAGTCGATTTGGTACAGCCCCGCTCCCTGACACAGTTCCATGACCTCTGCCCGGAAGTGGCGCATAGCGGCGGCGGTGCAGCGGTGCTTGGCCCCGGCCTGGGTGTCGCTGGCCCTGTCCATGTAGGGCTTGCGCTCCACTTCCTCCACCCGCAGGGAGTTGATAACGATGTGGACGTGGATGTTGCCGCTGTGATTGTGGCCGTCCGGGTGGGTGCAGACCAGGGCTTGGTGTCCGGGGAACTGTTCGACGCAGAACCGCTCTCCCAGCTCCTGGGCCTTGTCCATGGTCAGGCCGTGGTCGGGGCCGTCCCTGGGGTCAAAGGAAATGATGTAATGGTGGCTTTTCACATCCTCCCTCTGCTGGTTTTTCCCATAGCGGAGGTTGGCCCGCATACAGGCCACGGTGAAGTCCTCCCCGCCGCAATTCAAAGAAGAAATGCGGTAGTCCTCGCGGGGGACAAGCCGCCCGTTTTCGTCCAGGATGGGTTTGCCGGTGAACTCGTCATGCTCAAAGAGCAGATACCGCTCCGCCGCGCCGTAGTCGGCATTTTTAGAGGCGATATGTTTGAACGTTGCCAATGGCTTCACCTACCTCCCGAAGCACCTGGAACTTCAGGGCAACGAGGTCGGACAACGCCGCCCGAACCTCGGCGGAGAGGGCGTTGTACGGCGCTCCGTACTCGTTGAGATACCGGGCGATTTGGTTGAGGTTGCCGCCGATTTTTCCGTATTCCCCGGTCAGCCTGCCCACGGCGGCAAGCAGCTCATCATTGACGGGGGACACGGTGATGATGGGCTTGATGGTTGCGCCACGGATGGCCTGCCGGATAAACTCGGACTGGTTCATGCCGTAGGCGGCCAGGCGCTCCATGAAGTCGGCGTGTTCTTCCTCGGTCATGCGGGTTTTTATGATTCGGCTGCGGTGGGGGGTGTTGTAGTGCTTGGACATGGATTCAACTCCTTATGTTTTGAAATGATGCGGGGTGTGGTCCCATCCCCATTGGAAAACCTTGTCCCACCGCAGACCCCTTTCTGTTTTATTTTGCCGCGATGAAAAGCGCAACGCGCCCGGGCGGTCAAGACCACCTGGGCGCGAACAATTTTATCGGTATTCACTTTTGCATCGCTGAGGTCATTATAGCAGGAAATGCGGATTTGTCAAGGTATTCCAAAATTAGAGGAATTGCGTTGCGGGCAGCGTAAGGGCCGGTGCGAACGCACCGGCCCAAGGCGGGTCTGGGGTGCCAACCCCAGCAAGATTGACCAGGGGGACAAATGAGCCGAAGGGCGAAATTTGGGCCACGGGTCGAATCTTGCTCTCTAACTGCAACGGTTCTAATTTGTCAAAGTCAAGGCCGTACTTAAGCAAAGGATTCTTAACTTTTTTTACATTTAGTCGATAAATATAACAAGTATATTTATTGGGGATATATATGGAGGTAAAACTGCGCTGCCCGAACAGATGAAACAGGAAGATGTTGCCCTCCTGCTGGAAAACATTAAGGTGGCGCGAGAGCAGTTCTTGTGGGAAGGTGCGGAGAAACTGAACCAGTTCTCCAAGTAAGGACCCACGCCAACGAGTTTTCTGGGAAACGGATACTCCTTGATTGTGGGTGAACACGGGAGTACTCAGGAGGAATCTCTCTGGCAGATTGATGCCTCCGCTGGTGACATTTATGGCCAAATCGACCGTGCCCTTGCCTCGGCCCATAAGGTAACGTCCACGTTCCAAGACGGTGCTGCCCACATCTTGGCCGAGCTAAAACGCCGTGGCTGTGTACATGCTGAGGAGGACTTTTCTTTTGACAACCAAGAACCTACAGATAACGGGTCCGCTGTCCAGCCATCGTTGTTTCAGGACATTTATAAAGACATCTGGAGTACATTTAGGCAGAGTATTACCGATAATGGTGAACAATAGTGGACACTCTGGCAAAGCTGCGGTAAAATAAAGTGAAAGAAGGTGAGGACGGTGGACGAGGAAACGACAATCGCACAGGGGCTGCACGTCACGGATGACAGCGCGGGCTATGATGCCGCCTGCAAACGTGTCCTGTCTGAAAAGGCAATCCTGGCGCGGATTATGAAGTCCTGCCTGGAAGAATACAAGGATTGCGATGTCAATGACATTGCCGAGAAGTACATAGAGGGCCAACCCCAGGTGTCCGCCGTCCCGGTGCTGCCGGACGAGGGCGGTACAGTCATCAGCGGCATGGACACCGAGGACAAATCGGTGCATGAGGGAACAGTCACCTATGACATTCGTTTCCGGGCCATCGTCCCTGGCTCCGAGGAGCGGATCACTCTTATCATCAACGTGGAGGCGCAGAATGATTTTTACCCCGGCTATCCGCTGATAAAGCGGGGCATATACTACTGTTGCCGCATGATTTCTTCCCAGTATGGCCGGGAGTTCACCGGCCCCCACTATGAGAAAATCAAGAAGGTCTACTCCATCTGGATTTGCATGAAACCGCCGCAGTATCGGGAGAATACCATTACCCGATATCGGCTGGTAGAGGAACACCTGGTAGGCGAGGGCAAAGAACCCGTCAGGAATTACGATTTACTGTCCATCATCATGCTGTGTCTTGGTGGGCCGGACGGAGCAAACTATGACGGCGTACTTCGGATGCTGGACGTGCTTCTCTCCAACGAAACCAGTGAGACGGAGAAGCGGAAGATTTTGCAGGACGATTACGACATTCAAATGACGCAGGCAATGGAAAAGGAGGTGTCGGTCATGTGCAATCTGAGCAAGGGCGTTATGGAAAAGGGTATGGCAAAAGGCCGCGCTGAGGGTGTGGCAGAAAACACTTTATTAAGCATCAGGAATCTGATGGAAACATTGGGCCTGACGATTGAACAGGCTATGGCGGCGCTAAAAGTCCCAGAAACTGACCGCCCCAAATATGCAAAGCAGTTAAATAGCCAATAAGAAACAATAAGAACACGTCAACGGCCATTTCCGGCGGTTGGCGTGTTCTTTTACTCCAAAATGCGGCTATCACAGCGCTTTTATTATGATTTTAGTTTTTACACCTACTTGGGCATCAAGTGTTTCATGCCCTGGCTTTTGGAGCCAGGGTTGTCCGAGCCGTAGCCCTCCAGCAGGTTGACAACGCCCCAAACGCCGAGGCCCGCGCCCAGCGCGATAACGAGGGTCTGCAAGGTGGTGATAGCGGATGCGAAAAATGCCATATAGTCCTCCATTTCTCCGGGATATTCCCGGGCACAAGAAAAGCCGCCCGGTATAGGCGGCAGGTGACACTTCGGGACAAAATGTCCCAAAGCTATACAAAAGCGTCCGGGTCGTCCAAATCGTCATAGTTGAGGATGTCCTCGTCCTCGTCTATGGGCGTTTCGTCCGGCACGTCCGCCTCGTACACGGTGTACTGCTCGTTGGGATTGAGCTTTTTTATACGGCGGCAGATAAGCCGCTCCAGCGAAAAGGCGTTTTTCTTCTTGTCCGCCTCCGCCGTGTATCGGTAGTTGGGGTGCTGTTTCAAATCGTATTTCCGGGAATAGAACGGCGGCAGGCCCCGCAGTTGCAGGATGCACCTGTCGCCGGGCATGGTGGCAAGCTCGGCGGGGGTCATAAGCTCCCGGCCCAGCCGCTGGGTGTTCTGGTTGTAGCTTTCCGACTGCCCTCGGGAGCGGCCCTCCGTCTGCATGGAGATGGTGGCCTTGCCCAGCCAGTTTTCCGATATTTCCTTGATGGTGCTGGCCTCCCGGCCCCCGAGGAACACCACGCTGTCCATGTTGCCTAAAATGGTTTCCGCGTTTTTATCGTAGATGGCCTTACATTGGGCCAACTGCTGGTAGAACAGCGTCAGGCTCACCTCCCGGGAGCGGATGACCGCCACCAGCTTTTCGAGGTTCGGCACTTGCCCGGTGTTGGCGGCCTCGTCCCACAGCACCCGCACATGATGGGGCAGGCGGCCCCCGTGTACGTTGTCCGCCCGTTCACAGAGGAGATTGAACATCTGCGAAAAGGCAAGGGCCACGATAAAGTTATAGGTGGTGTCGGTATCACTGATGATGAAGAACGCCGCCGTCCGCCTGTCTCCCAGCTTGTCAAGCTCCATCTCGTCATAGCTCATAATCTCCCGGAGCTGGGGGATGTCAAAGGGGGCCAGCCGCGCACCGCATGAAATAAGTATGGAGCGGGCGGTCTTGCCGCTGGCCAGCTTGTACTTTTTGTACTGCTTGACCGCGAAACAGTCCGGCTTGCGCTTTTCCAGCCCGGCGAACATATAGTCCACCGCGTTCATAAAATCGTCATCGTCCTCCTTGACCTCCATGCCGGAAATCATATCCACCAGCGTGTTCATGTTCTTGTCCTCGTCCGGTCCCTCGAAAATGATATAGGCGATAAGGGCGCAGTAAAGGAGCGTTTCTGATTTTGTCCAGAACGGATCTCCCTCCTTGCCCTCGCCTTTGGTGTTGGCTATCAGCGTGTTTACAAATTTCAGAATGTCGGCCTCGTTGCGGATATAGGCCAGCGGGTTATAGTGCATGGACTTGGAAAAGTCGATGCTGTTGAAAACCTTGATTTTATAGCCCTTTTTCTTTTGCAGGAAATACCCGGCCTGCTCCAGCACCCCGCCCTTGGGGTCTACCACCACATAGGAGGAATGGGCCTGGAGGAGCTGGGGCGTGAGCCAGAACCGGGTCTTGCCGGAGCCGGAGGAGCCCACCACACAGCAGTTGAGGTTCCGGGCGTTGGCGGGGACGGCGGGCCGGGTGTTGGTGGTGAGAAATTCCGTCCCGGTGAGAATGATGTTGTTTTCAAACTTGGGGTCGGTGAACGGCTTGATGTCTTTTTCCGTCCCCCAGCGGGCCGAGCCGTACTCCTCATCCCGGCGGTATTTCTGGGCTTTCTTGCTTTTCTGGTAGATAACCAGCCGGATGGCCGCCGCCCCTATGATGCCAACGAGCCAGTCAAAGGGATTAAGCCCCGGCGCGAAGTCGGCAAAGGCCGGGCCGAGGGCCGCCACCATCCCCACC
>CATABD010000129.1 GCA_949494735.1 uncultured Oscillospiraceae bacterium | reverse complement strand
CTCCGGGAAGGGGGCACGCCGCTTTACAGCGCATCCTTGACCAGCCGCCACGCTTCCTGAACCAAATCCGCCGCCATCAGGATATCGAACTCGGAGATGTATTTCAACGTATTCGCCCACCGGGCGATTTGGTTTACGTTGGAGCCAATGGCGGACAGCTCCTGCAATAGGGCGGGGTAGGTTTCCGGCGGTTTGGCCTTGATTTCTATGCCCATGATTGACGCACGGAGCATCGCGCTGGAAGATAGGCCAGATATCGCGCATTGCTTCATGAGTTGGGCATATTCTTCATCGCTCAGCCATAGGCCGATGAAATGTTGACGCTTTCTCATGACTTCCTCCCTAATATGTCTCATGACGAGACATATTTTCGGGGGATGGGGGTTTAAGGGGGCGGTGTCCCCTTACAAGTGGTCGTTTGTGTTTAACAAATGACATACTTGCTGGGACAGCGCCGTGGGCGGCGCTGTCTGCGTGCTGTAGGTCGGTAGGAGCTGGCGATAGTGGCGGTGAAGTCGGCTGTCGGTGGTTAGGATTGATGGATGGATTGATATAGCTGAACTCAGTATAGTTCTTATCAGTATAATTTCCGTCCCCTTTGGGGAAGTCCAGACGTTTCAAAATGGGCGGGCTACAGGTCGGCTTTTCCGACTTCTGGAGGTCGGATGCTTCGGGGGAAATGCTGTCGTTTCCTGTGTCCTCGCCACTGTCAGCGTTGGTGGCGGAAATCTTTTTCACATATATTTTGGTGGGTCTGCCCTGGCCCTGCTTCACCCGTTCAATCAAGTCATACTGCTCCAGTTCGGCGAGCAGACGGACGGCCTTGTTGTGCCCGCAGGAGAGGGTGGTTTGAATTTCCTCCAGGGTGAAGTAAATGAAGGCGCGGCCCTCCGTGTCCTGCCAGCCGTTTTGAAGGGATAAGCCCATACGGTCCAGCATAAGGCCATACAGTAACTTGGAATCGGTGGAGAGGGCGCAAAACCGCTCGTCCTTCACCAGAGCGCGGGGGATGCGAAAGAAACTGAAATCTTCGGTTTCCCCGCTATAGGTATAATCGAAATTAGTTGACATGAAAATCCTCCTTAAAATGCGAAAAGGCCACCACTGCAAATCGTGGCCTATTTGATTGTGTATGGCGGATAGGCGGGGGCGGTATCGCTGGTCCCGTCCACCATGGTCTGGCGGATGGCGTTATACAGCTCCCGGCTGTATACGCCGGTGAACACCTCCGGGTTGGCCTCCTGGGAGAAGTCCTCCCGGCTCCAGTGGGTGGCTTGGATGGTGTAGGGCTGGGGGGCTTCCGCCGCCTGGGCGGGGACGGCCAGCAGGGCCGCGGTCATGGTTCCGGCAAGAAGCAGGGACAGGACTGTTCTGTTTTTCATGCTCGATTCCTCCGTTTCGTAATATGGTGGGGCTTTCGCAAACCGAACCATACCACAGAAGGTGGGGAAAGTCGAACACAATCGGCGAACAGTTTTCAGCCGAATTATCTCGCCATGGGATCACGGCGGTGCGCTTTTTGCGTTTTTGCCGTCTGGCGGGCATCCTGCTGCAAGGTATTGCCGCACAGCGTTCCAACACACTGGCGGAGGGCGTCATCCTGGGGGCGATCCAACCCGGTCGCTCTCAGCCACTGCTCCGCTACGGCCTGCAGCGGGTTCTCCAGCTTCAGCAGGGCCAGGGCATCCGATTCCGTGATCAGGTCAGGAAGTTTAGCCGCCACATTTCGGGCGGCCAGGATCTTTTCCAGATCTTCCTGCCGCTTACCGGGCGTACTGGCCTCCCAGCCCCGCGCAAGCCGCGCAAAGCGGTTGGCCAGCACCTGCGCCAATTCCTCTATGGCGCTGTCGTATTCCACGCTCATCCTTCCACCGCCGTGACCTTCCAGCGGTACTCCGGCTGGTTCATTACGCAGGTGTAGAGCGTCACCCGGTTGTCGGTGGTGGGGGCGGTGCCGCTGGAATCGTTGACGCTGACCTTCTCCACGCTGGTCACAGCATAGGTGCGGGTCCCCAGCGCTGTGGTCAGGGTGATGGTATCGCCCGCCTCCAGGGTGTGGATCTGGCCGAAGTGGTTGTTCACCCCCCGGTTGTGGCCAGCGAAACACACATTGCCATCCCAGATGCTGGTATTGGTGAAGTGGCCGGCGCCCTTCTTCAGCGCGGCGCTGTCCGTCCCCTGGTAGACCTTGACGGTCAGGCCGATGGCGGGGATCTTCAGCGTCCCCAGGCTGCCGTTGCTGTAGTAGAGGTCGCTCGTCACCTCGGTGTAGCCGCCCGTGGTGCTGCCCTGGGCGATGTCGGTGGGGCTGCCGCCGGGGATCTGGGTCATGGCGACGTTGCCGCCGCTCACCGAGGGGTATTGGCCGGGGATGACGGAGCTGCCCGCCGCGCCTCCGTTGATGTTGGCACTGCCCACCTGGTTCACCAGCCCGCCGGACAGAGCGCCGGGGACGAGGTTGGGGGTGAGGTACTCGCCGCTGCCGGGGAGATAGCTGGTGGGGCTGCCGAAGCCGGGGGCGATCAGGGCGGTGTTCTTGCTCCGGTCCACGTTGGGGTCCTCCCACTCGTAGATGGTGTCATCGCTGGTGGACTGACCGAAGAGGTAATCCTCCGGGGCGTCGAAGGTATACTCCAGGGCGCTGGCCTGGGTGACGCACAGGGCGCACAGCATCATAGCCAGCAGAAAACTGTGGAATTTCAAGGGCTTCATCTCCTCTCTTTGAACTTCTTAAAGGCGAACACACCGCCAACGCCTATGGCCAGCACCACCACCCCGATGATCACGGGGCGCTTCAGGCCGGACAGGTCCACAGGCTCCTTGGTGGTGTCCGGGGCCTCGGTGCTGCCGGGGGCCTCGGTCTGGCCGGGGGCGGGGTCGTGCGTGTCATCGCCGCCAGGGGCTTTGGACTCCTCCGGGGCCTTTTCACTGCCGAAGATGGCGGTGTAGGTGACCACGGCGCAGTTGGGCTTGGACACCTCGCCGGTGTATCCTATGACCTTGTGGGAATCCTCCCCGCCGCTTTGCTGAACAGCCTACAAAATGGAGAAACGGCATAGTCGTAGCTACACCGTTTCCCGCAAAATCATTCCTATGCTGTTTTATTGGTGCCGCCCTTTCCGGCCCGCTCTTTCCTGTCCTGTTCAGCCCCAAAGATTGTCCGGGTAACGCCCCTCCGCCGTCATCCGGGCGATGGCGGCGGAAACCGCGGGCTTGTCCTCCTGGTAGGTAACGCCGTACCACTTGTCCCCGGAGGACAGGGCGCGCACGGTGGCCTTCCCCTCCCCGATCAGCTGGCCCACCAGGGTGGGGAGCAGGTACTCCCCCTTCATGGGGTTTTCTGCCAGCGCCCAGTCCAGGAACCCGGGAAAGCGCTCCTCCGCCCGGTCAAGCAGGGACGGGTTGAACCCCCAGAAGTTCATGGACACCATGGTGTCCCCGGGCAGTTCCGTCCATGTCTCCCCGCCGTCCTCGGTAAATCGGGGGGGCGGGCCTTTTTCAATGCGGGTGCGCTCCACAATGCCGGTGAGCAGGCCGTCCGCCCCCACCTGGCACACCCCCCGGGCCACGTGTCCATAGTCGGTGACGGTGTTCTCCAGGCGGTAGGCCACCATGGCGTACTCCTCCCCGTCCGGGTGGGCCAGCAGGTAATCGTAAATCACCCGGAAGGCTGCGGGGCCGTAGTAATCGTCGGCGTTGATAATGGCGAAGGGCCCGTCCAGGAAGGGCCGGGCCGCCAGCGCCGCCTGGGCGGTGCCCCAGGGCTTGGCGCGGCCCTCCGGGATGGAATAGCCCTCCGGCAGCGCGTCCATGCGCTGGAAGGCGTAATGTACGTCCATGTGGCGCTCAATACGGCAGCCGATGCGGGCCTTGAAATCCGCCTCGATCTCGTCCTTGATGACGAACACCACCGTCTCGAACCCGGCCCGCCGGGCATCGTAGATGGAGTAATCCAAAATCACCTGCCCGTGGCCGCCCACAGGATCCATCTGCTTCAACCCTCCGTAGCGGCTGCCCATGCCCGCGGCCATAATGACCAATACCGGCTTTTTCATGGTGGTAAAACCTCCTTTTGGCAAAAACCCGTCAAATGGTGAACTGGATAACACAAAACGCGCCGTAAACCAGCAGCAGCGCCGCCCCCTGGAACCGGCTGAGCTTCCCCCGCTTGAGGGCGGGGAGGGTGAGGAACGCCATAACGGCCAGCATCACCGGGATATCCAGCACCAGCGAGGCGTTGTGCCCCGCGATGGTGGAGCTGCGCGGGATGGAGAAGGGGGCCAAGGTCACCGACACGCCGGACACCAGCACCAGGTTAAACAGGTTGGCCCCGATCACATTGCCCAGCGACAGCGCCCCGTGGCCCTTAATCAGGGATGTGACGGCGGTGACCAGCTCGGGCAGCGACGTGCCCAGGGCCACAAAGGTGAGGGCAATCACCGACTCGGGCACACCCAGGGCCTTGGCGATGAGGGTGCCGTTGTCCACCAACAGGTCCGCCCCCACGGCGATGAGGGCCGCCCCGGCAACCAGCAGCACCACATCCTTGGGCATGGAGTTCCCCTCCCCCTCTGGCTGAGGCGCGGCGGAGCGGGCGGCGGAGTGGGACTTCATCTGCCACACGGTTGCAGCCATGTAGGCACAGAACATGCCCAGCATGATGAAGCCGGTGGTCCGGCTGAAATAGCCGGTGGTATAGGCCACCCCCGCGTAAATGGCTGCGGCGGTGAAAAAGAAGGCCACCGGCAGGCGCAGGGATTTAGGGTCTACCTTGCCGGGGCGGACGGCCACCGTAATGGCGGCAATGAGGGCAGTGTTGCAGATGACGGAGCCGATGGCGTTGCCATAGGCGATTTCGCCGTGGCCGCTGAGGGCGGAGGTGGTGGACACCATCACCTCGGGCAGGGTGGTGCCGATGGACACCACCGTGGCCCCGATGAGCAGCTCGGGCAGGCCGAACCGGCGGGCGATGCCGGTGGCCCCGTCCACAAACCAGTCCCCCCCTTTGATGAGGAAGACCAGCCCCACGGCGAACAGAAGAACCGGGACAAGCATGAAATAACCTCCCAAAGCCCCGGCCTTTTCCGGCCGGGGTCAGGCTCAGATGTGAATGGGCCCTTAAAACTCCGCGTTGCCCACCGTCCTCGGGTGCAGCTCCTCCCCAGCGAATGTGCCATTCGCCGGGGGCCCCTTGGATGATCCTCCTCGGGCGAATTAAATTCGCCCTGCGGCAAGGGTTTTGGCCCTGCCAAAACCCTTGTACGCGCTGACGCGCGCCCCATCTTCGATGGGGCCCCGGCGTGGAGCTGTCCGCCGGTATGCGCCGGTGGGTTCGTTCCCAGCCCTTAGAACTCCGCGTTGCCCACCGTCCTCGGGTGCAGCTCCACGTCGCGGATGTTGGAGATGCCTGTGAGGTACATCACCATCCGCTCGAAGCCCAGGCCGAAGCCCGCGTGGCGGCAGGAGCCGTAACGCCGCAGGTCCAGATACCACCAGTAGTCCTCGGGGTTCAGCCCCAGCTGGGCCATGCGCGCCTCCAGCACGTCGATGCGCTCCTCGCGCTGGGACCCGCCGATGATCTCCCCGATGCCGGGCACCAGGCAGTCGGCGGCGGCCACGGTCCTGCCGTCGTCGTTCAGGCGCATATAGAACGCCTTAATATCCTTGGGATAGTCGGTGACAAACACCGGCTTTTTGAACACCTGCTCGGTGAGGTAGCGCTCGTGCTCCGTCTGGAGGTCGCACCCCCACTCCACCTTGTAGTCAAACTTTTCGTTGTTCTGTTTCAGCAGCTCAACGGCCTCAGTGTAGCTCACCCGGGCAAAGTCGGAGGAGGCCACGTGCCGGAGCCGCTCCACCAGCCCCTTGTCCACAAAGGAGTTGAAGAAGGCCATCTCGTCGGGGCACTTGTCCATCACGGTGTTGACGATGTGCTTAATCATGGCCTCGGCCACGTCCATGTCGTCACTAAGGTCGGCGAACGCCATCTCGGGCTCAATCATCCAGAACTCGGCGGCGTGGCGCTGGGTATTGGAGTTCTCCGCCCGGAATGTGGGCCCAAAGGTATATACGCTTCCGAAAGCCATGGCGAAATTCTCCGCGTTGAGCTGGCCGGACACGGTGAGGTTGGCATGCTTGCCGAAGAAATCCTGGGAGAAGTCAACGGAGCCGTCCTCTTTTTTCGGCGGGTTGCGGAGATCCAAGGTGGTCACCTGGAACATCTCGCCGGCCCCTTCGCAATCGCTGGCGGTAATGATGGGGGTGTGAACGTAGACGAAGCCCCTGTCCTGGAAGAAGCAGTGGATGGCGTGGGCAGCCACGCTGCGCACCCGGAAGGCGGCGGAGAACAGGTTGGTGCGGGGACGCAGGTGCTGGATGGTGCGCAGGTACTCCACGCTGTGGCGCTTCTTTTGCAGGGGGTACTCCGGGGAGGAGGACCCCTCCACCGCGATGGAGGCGGCCTTCACCTCCAGGGGCTGCTTGGCCCCCGGCGTGAGCGCCACCGTGCCGGTGACCACGAGAGCCGCGCCCACATTCTGTCCGGCGATCTCTTTATAGTTGTCCAACGCACCGGCGTCCATGACGATCTGGAGGTTTTTGAAACAGGAGCCGTCGTTGAGCTCAATGAAGCCGAAGGTTTTCAAATCCCGGATGGTGCGGGCCCAGCCCATGACAGTGACCGTCCGACCGTCCAGGCGTTCGCCATCGGCAAAGACGGAGGCGATGGTGATGCGTTCCATATTCGTTCCCTCAATTCCTGATAGTCTGGGGCATCCCTGACCCCGGGGGCGTGCTTACCAGTGTCCCCTCCCCGCCCCCGGCGGGGAGGGGAC
>CATABD010000128.1 GCA_949494735.1 uncultured Oscillospiraceae bacterium | reverse complement strand
TCATGCTGTGAGAGAATTGACCGGCGCGGGTGCCCCTCCCATGCCCTATATGTGACGGATGCCTCCCGGCGTCTGGCTGATCTGATTACGAATATTCTAAAGCTGAACAAGCTGGAAAATCAGCAGATTTATCCAGAACGAGAGGTTTTCGATTTAGGGGAGCAGCTCTGCGAGTGCCTTTTGGCTTTTGAGGATGTTTGGGAGGAAAAAGGCATCGAACTTGACACCGATCTTGCGGAGGATATGGAGCGAAACCCTCTTTGTCCCTGGCATTGTGGTCGGTGTGATTGGTATTGTGGGTGTTTGTGTTTCCTACCCACTGTATAACCGCATCACAAAGAAACAGCGTGATAAATTGGCTCCTGAAATCATGCGGTTGACGGATGAATTGATGAAGTAAATATCTGCGCGGAAGCCGGATGTTTTGAAAATGTCCGGCTTTTTAATGTTTCTCAAACACAACGCAAACATTTTTTGAAAAACTATGTTCCAATCGTTTTTATTGAACGAACCAGCTGTCGCAATGATTTGTTCAACGCCTGCAAGCAATGAGCGTCGATATCGTTTTGATATCGACGCTCGCTTGTTGGGGCGCTGCCCCAAGCCCCGGACCAGGCGCTTCCGCGCCCGGTCGAACACGCCTGTTGGCGTGGCTTTGCGCTCCCGTTGGTCGCTCCTTCCCGCACATCCGCGCGGGAAGCATATGGCAGATATACAGGCATGAGGGCTACAGCAGCGAGTAGTCCGCGATCATCATGCTGGCGCTGTGGTCAAGTTCTGGATAGGCCACCCGCATGATCGCACAGGCAATCATCAGCGAGGCCCTTCTCACCACGGCCTCAATGTCGGAAATGGTCAATAGTTCTTGGCCGGACGTCTCGATATCCGGCGCTAAGTCCTGGATGCGGATAGCAACCGGAATCCCGATGGAAATGACCGGCAGACCAAGTGTGGAGGGGGATAGCTCCTCGCCGCTGTGGTAAATTTTTATCCCCGCGTCCGTCAGCTCTATACAGCGGCAAAGATGGGAATAATCCGTACATTGCGTGGAATCAACCAAAAGCACACAGGCCGCGCCGATTGCGGACGCCACGCTGGCAATTTGGGTGCCCCCGTTGATGTTCGTCGCGCCGCTTACACCTGGGGCCAGAACTGTCAGTTTTTCAAACGTGGACTTCATCGGGACATGGGTAAAAATCCGTTTCGCGGTTTCCGGCCCGATGGAATCAGCCAGGGAATCCCGGTTCCCTATTCCGCAAATCAGCAGCGTTTTCCCTTTATAGGGAGACAGGTAGCGGTCCAGCTCCTCGGTCAAGCAGGCGCAGACATTTTCCAGATCGTCATAGTCGCCCAGCGGCCCCGTCTGGAGCGTTGAATACTGCCCCATGGGTTTGCTCAAAAGACCCGCCATATCTTCATCCTTGATATTCACACGGAGGATGGGAATGTCGTGGGCCTCGGTTTCGCTGAAATCCACATATTCGGCGATCCAGTCACCGCCTTCTGACGGTGCCGATTTTTTGAACAGCCCCTCCAATATCTTCCCAATTTCGGGCGGTAAATTTGCAGCCATGAATAACTCCCCCTATTTCATTGCATCAAATTTTTTCGCGTTGGGAAAGCGCCTGGGTGAGCGGGTCGATCATGAAGATTTCCCGTCCTATTTTTTGCGCGTAACGCACAGTCGCCGCCGTTCCACCACGCCGCTCTCCGTTGTAAACGGCCAGCAGGATACCAGTCTGATCTATCAAGCGCCGGTTACGCGCCAGCATACAGCCGTCGTAGTATTCCCGGCTCACGTAGTCCACAAAGTCGGCCTGCTCCAAAATGGCGTGATGCCGTTCCCGCGCGGAACCGCTCCACCTGTCCGCCTGCCCCTCGCAGGGCAGGACACAATGGAGGTTCAGCGCGGGATTTTCTTTGCGCAGGTCAAGGACGATCTGCGCGCAGTAGGTGTCCACACCTTCCGCCATGCCGCTGAAAAAATCCGTCACACCGGCTTCCGCCAGCTTTGTGATCTGTTTGGTCAGTTTCGCTTTCAGCGCCACACATCGGCTGTCTGTTTCATCGTACCGCCATGGAAACTTGCTGGGGCGGTGGCCAGTGAACGCGCAGCATTTTGTCAGCACAGCGCGTCACCCCCTTTGTCCATATATGGGGATTATATCCCCTTAATAATTGGGATTATAACCCCCATACTATTAGCTGTCAATGAGGGGAGCTGATCCTATGATTATATTCGATAAGCTGTGGGTAACAATGGAGAAAAAGGGCGTTTCCACATATCAGCTTCGGGAACGATGCGGCATTGACAGCAAAACAGTCAGACGGCTTCGGGCCAATGACAATATTGAGACAAAGACCCTGGACAAATTATGTACGGCGCTGGACTGCAAACTTGAAGATATCGCCGAGTATATATCATGATTTGGACAGATATAAAAAATCCTCCCATACAGCGGCATGGGAGGATTTTTGCAGTCACCGCTCCGGCTTTTGTTCTCTATTCTGCTCCTGTTCCTCCGGCGTCAGGCCGAGAATTTTATCCACGTTCTGCTTTGCCGTCTGATAGGCGATCATGTCCTGCCGCGCCGCCCGATACTCCTCATATTCCTTCTTCTTCTCCGCCAGCAGCTCGGCGTACTCCTGGGAGAGCTGGGCCACCTTGGGGATCGGTCTGCCGCCCAGGGCGTCAAAGGCTTTCTTTGCCGCCTCATGCTGGGCGATCTCGGCCTCATGCTCCGCCCTGAACTCCTTTTTGTGCCGGGACTTTTTGTAGGCGGCGTATACGTCCCGCGTCTTGGAGTAGTTGATGATATGGGTCTTGAGCTGGGCGGTCTGTGCCATCCGCGCCTCCAACTGCTTGATACGGCGGGAAGCGGCATCAAACCGGGTCCCAGCCTGTGCCGCCCGCGCCGCCAGCTCATCATAATCGGTCAGGCCGTTGTCCACCAGGAAATTCAGCGTCTTAGCGGCCTCTTTCAGATTGAATATTTTCGCCCAGTGTTCGTAACCGGCACCCTTACCCGCCGCCATCTTCGCCTGGATGTCGATGAGCAGGTTGACTTTCCGGCCATCCCGCCGGAGGGGCTTTTTCACACCAGCGGACGGCCCGCCCCGGACAACAAAACGCTCCCGCAGGGCCTCCCTGGTATAATCGCTCCCCAGCTTATCGGAGCGGGTAAAACGGTCCCAGCCGGGTGCCCGGAAGGACAATCCTTTGCCCTCTTTGACCTCATAACCCTCTGCCCGGATTTTTGCCAGAAAATCCTCATAGTCCCGGCTGTCGGGGAGCACCCGGTCGATGGTCTGCCGCAACTGCTCCTTATGGCTGGTGCCGTACTGCGCCGCCGCCATCTCCTTCTGCTTTTTGGCGCTGGGCTTCGGGTTCTCAATGACGGAATAGCCGTGGGCGCGACACAGATCGTCATTCAGCTCCCGCAGGATGAAAGCGGAATCCTTGACGTTCTGGAATTTGCCGTCGCAGTTGAGGTTGGTGCTGTTGAATTCGATGTGGGTATGGATGTGGGCCTTGTCCACATGGGTGGACACCACAAATTGATGCTGACCCCCGGTGAACTTCATCGCCAGCTCATAGCCCAGGCGGTTGGCCTCCTCCGGGGTGATCTCACCGGGCTTGAAGGACTGGATGATGCGGTACATGAGGATATCATGGGCCGGGTTCTGTCTGCGCCCGGTGGTCAGAAAATACAGCTTTTTGCTGGCTTCAAACTCCTCGGCGGCGGACTCCGGCAGACACATATAGGAGGACACCAGATCGCCGCCGATGGTTTTCTCCGCTTTCTGGTCATAGTGCAGGCGGTCCGTCATGAACCGCTTACGGTTGCGCATGGTTTTGCGGGGATATAGGCTGGAAATTGCCAACGGGTCCTCCTTTTCTGCTCAAAACTATGAAAGTATAGTTTTATAGAACTATGTTATTATAATATACTAAAATTACCTCTGTCAAGATAAACTACAACTATAGAAGGGGTGGCAGTATGGCAGAGGAAATCAAGATTAAAAAGAAGTCTGCCCGCAGGGGCGATGATGGGCACAAAGTCGTGTCCGTCCGCATGAGGGATGAGCTGATCGAGCGGTTGGACACGATAGCGGAAGCCGCGAACCGCTCCCGGAATGAGATCATCAACCTGCTTCTTGAATCAGCGGTGGATATTGTGAAGATTGAGGGTGAGGAATGACTGCATACGGGCAGTCACCTCGCCCCTTCTCTTTGCCGATGCCGCACCCGCTCCGCCTGAATGTGGGCGCAAAGAAATTCGTTGTAATCCTTACCAAATTCCTTCGGCGGCGGATTACAGTGGATCAGCTTCACCCGCCGGGCCAGTTTCTCATCCTCCCGGACCACTTTCTCCAACCGTTCCATGCCCTCCATCCCGGCCTTATCATTGTCCAGGCACAGGCTCAGCTGGGTGACATGGGGATGGTCGTGTAAAAACTGGAGCATAGCGCGGGGCGCTGTGCCGCCCAGGGACAGATAATGGCTGTCCCGCCAGTCGCCCCCGGACCGCTTCACCAGCGTGGCAACGGAGAGGGCGTCGATTGGGCTTTCCGCCACGGCCAGCCGGGGGCATTGCGGGTCAGCGGCCAGCAGGGAGAAATTGTACCGCTTGTCGCTGCCCTCCACGTCCAGCTTGAAACTGTCCCGCGTTCCCCGCAGGCAGGCGAACCGGGCGCGGCCTGTCGGGTCTCTACCCACAAAAACGCAGTTCCGATATTTTCTGCTCTCATAGAGCGTACCAGCCTGGATACACGCCTCCAGCAGCTCCGGGTGGATGCCACGGCCCTGCAAATAGGACAGCATGGCGGAGGGAAACCGGCTGGCCTCCGGGAGCGTGAAGGGCTTCGGTGGTTTGGGCTTGGGCCGCTCCTGGGGCGGCGGGGTGCGGGAACCGCACAGGGTCTCCACCGCCTCCACGAAGTCCAGCCCCCGGACCTTGATCAGATAGTCCAGCGCCGTCCGGCCTCCGATCCCCCTACTGTTCCAGCACCATTTCCCGTTGGAAATCTTCAAGCTGTCGTGGGTGCGGGTGCAGTATTCACGGGGTCCGCTCCGCTTCAGCTCGTAGGGGTCAAAGGTCTGGAGATAGGAAAGGAGATCCCACTCCTTCGCTTTTTCAATCTGTTCTGTGGTCACGCTTGATATGTGCATCAACTCTTTTCATAATGCCCACCGGCATTTATTTTTTGCCAATCTTATCGAACATATGGACAATTAGCCTTGCGGCGTGTATAATAGGGATAACCTGTGGGACGATGATAGGGGGTGGCGCGGCATGAAGGACAAGGTGTATATGGCAATCGACCTTCGCAGCTTCTACGCTTCCGTGGAGTGCATTGAGCGCGACCTGGACCCCCTGACTACCAATCTGGTGGTGGCCGACAAGAGCCGAACTGATAAAACCATCTGTCTGGCGGTCACGCCATCTTTGAAAGCCTACGGTATCTCCGGCAGGGCGCGGCTGTTTGAGGTGGTGCAGAAGGTGGCGGAAGTGAACGCCCAGCGGCGGCAGAAGGCCCCCGGACGGCAGCTCACCGGCTCCTCCTGGCATGACCCGGATGTGAAAGAGCACCTGGAGCTGGCCCTGGACTACCTGGTGGCCCCGCCCCGGATGGCCCACTATATCGAATGGAGCACCAAAATCTACAACGTCTATTTGAAGTATGTGGCCCCTTCTGACATATTCGCCTATTCCATCGACGAAGTGATGATGGACGTGACCAACTACCTCCCCACCTATAAGCTCACCCCCAGGGAATTGGCCCGAAAGATCGTGCTGGACGTGCTGGATACCACTGGCATCACCGCCACGGCGGGCATCGGCACCAACCTCTATCTGGCGAAGGTGGCCATGGATATCTGGGCCAAGCACACCAAGCCGGACAAGAGCGGCGTTCGTATCGCGGCCATGGACGAGATGAGCTACCGCCGTCTGCTGTGGGACCACCGGCCCCTCACTGATTTTTGGCGGGTAGGCCCGGGCTACGCCAAAAAGCTGGAGGCCCAGGGACTGCACACCATGGGGGATATCGCCCGGTGCTCCATTGGCAAGCCCACGGATTACTACAACGAGGAACTGCTCTATAAAATGTTCGGCGTGAACGCGGAGCTCCTGATCGACCATAGCTGGGGATATGAGCCGGTGACGATGGCCGATATCAAGGCGTATAGGCCCGAGGCAAAAAGCGTGGGTTCCGGCCAAGTGCTTACCAGCCCTTACACCTTTGACAAGGCCCGGATGGTAGCCTGGGAGATGGCCGACCAGCTTGCCCTGGATTTGGTGGGCCAGCGGCTGGCCACGAGCCAGCTCACCCTCACCGTGGGCTATGACATTGAAAACCTGCGGGATTCCCAGCGCCGGAAGCAGTACCACGGCGAGGTCAAGACGGACCGCTACGGGCGGCAAATTCCCAAGCACGCCCACGGCACTGCCAACTTGGAGGAATACACCGCTTCCTCTAAGCGCATCACGGCGGCAGTTTTGGAGCTGTATGACCGCATCGTGGATAAAAATCTACTGATCCGGCGGATGTACCTTGCCGCCAATCGAGTGACAGATGAAAACGATGTGCCCGCCGATCCTGCCATGGAGCAGCTTGACCTGTTCACCGACTACGCCGCCGCCCAGGCCCAAAAGGAAGCGGAAGCGGCGGAATTGGCCCGTGAACGAAAGCTCCAGGAGGCCATGCTGGGCATCAAAAGCAAGTACGGCAGGAACGCCATTTTGAAGGGGACAAATCTGATGGATGGCGCTACCGCCGCCGACCGAAATTCTAAGGAACCACTGAATAAAGCACCCATCAAGCGCATAAGCAACGGGAAATAAAG
>CATABD010000127.1 GCA_949494735.1 uncultured Oscillospiraceae bacterium | reverse complement strand
GTGTTTGCACACGCGGGCCCTTTTTGCCGCTTTTTACAGCTCCTTCAGGAAGGAGTAGGGCACGTAAGTCACGCCATTGATGACCACGGCGCTGCCGTCGCCGGTGGAGACGGTCTTGGTGGTGGAGCCCTTGGTGAGGGTCACGGCCTTGGTCGCGGCGTTCCAGGTCACAGTATAACCCTTGGCCTCGGCGGCGGTGCGCAGGGGCACATTGGGCTCAAAGGTCTTGGCCCGGCTGGCGGCATAGCCGGCGTTCCGGCTCACCAGGGTCAGCAGCTCGCCGAACAGGGCCTCGGACTTCTTCATCAGGTCGTCCAGGTTGTTAGCCAGATGGGCGTTGGCATACTCCGCCGCCTTGGCGGGGTCGCTCCCGGCCAGCTTCTTCAGCTCGGCCATCTGGGCGTCAATCTGGGCGATGTAGACCTCCTCCTGGAGCTTCCAGAAGTCCTGGACGCCCTTGCTGTACAGGGCGCGGTTGGTGTCGGCCAGACCGCAGATGCGCTTGAAGGCCCAGTAGGCGCTATCGGCGTCATAGCTCTCAGCGGCCAGCCCCAGGGCCTTGGGCAGCTGGGTGGCGCCGGGCAGCTCGGGGAAGAACACGCTGTGCTCACCGCCGGTCAGGGCCAGCCAGGTGACGGCGGAATACTCGGCGGGCATATCCGCGAAGAGCTGGATCACGTGGGTGTCGGGGGTGCCGGACACGGCGATGGCCCGGTTACCCTCCTGGCCCTCCAGGCTCAGGTCATAGGGGGTGCCCTCGTAGCGGCAGCGGTAGACTTCAAACACATCCTGAAGGGTCACTTTTTCATCGGGGGTATACAGCAGGGGATAGAAGGTGTCGGTGTCGTACTCCTCCCCGGCCAGGGAGGGGGCCAGCAGGTGCATACCGCCCCAGTTGCGCAGGTTGGAGCCGTCGCCGCGCTTGCCGTCGCACACGGACTGGGCGGCCAGCACCTTGCCGTCCTCGTCCTTCTTTGTCAGCCCGGCCTTGTCCAGCGCCTCCACGAAGCCCTTGGACACCATGAAATTCTCCGTGTCCTCAGCGTCGATGGCGCCAACCATAAAGTGGTTGCCAAACACGGCCACCTGGTCGTCGGCCAGCTTCATGGCCACATACTGCTTGCCGCCATAGATCTCCAGAATCCATGCCTCGTTCTGATCGGCCATCAGGATGACATTGCCCTCGGCGGAACCGTAGGTGTCCACCGCCTTGCACAGCACGTCCACGGCCCCCCTGGCGGTGGACGCGGTGGCGGCGGCCAGACAGGGAATCACAGCCTCCCGCAGGCCCTCGTCCACATAGGGATCGGCCTCTTCCCACGCCTCGCAGCCGGAGGCGGACACGGTGCCGGTGATGGCCACGCCTTTCTCATTGACGCAGACGGCGGCGTACAGGCCGTCCCCGGCGTCAGGGTGGTCCTCCATCTGTGTATAAGCGTAGGTGTGGTCGGGCAGCGGATAGGAGAAGCCGTTGATATCGTCCATGGTGCGGCCCGCCTTGTCGGAAGCAGGCACGTAGGTCTGGAGCTTGTCGTACACCGCCCCGATGTCCTCACAGCGGCCGATGATGATGGAACCATCGGCGCTCACATCTTTGCCGACATAAATTCCGGTGCAGGCCAGGGCGCTGCCAAAGCTGTTCAGCAGCAGAAAGGCCGCCAGGGCGGTGACCAGGAGCCGGGTAAAATGCTTTTTCATGCGTTTCAACCTCTCTTCATGATTTTGTGACATTTCCATAAATCCGCCTCTGAGTAATGCCGCTTATAGTGTCATATATTCACAAGATAATGGCTAGTACCCGCCAAAACAATTCCTTGTATAAAACGTGGAACTCAGCGACGGGCCCCGCCCGGCGCGGCTCGTCGCAGCCGGCCATATGGGTGGAGCGAATACGCCGCAAATCGCGTGTTCATGTCCCTCAACCTTTCCAAGACGGATCTTACCCGTCATTATTGCATATTCATTCAAAATTGTCAAGCAAATGCAAAAAATATCCACCTTCTCGCCTGAGCAGAAAAGAAGGCCCGGGATATCCCGGGCCTTCCGCCAAGCAAAATACTTTGCCGCGCGGCTCCTGTGTATTCCAAACGAGCCAGCGGCAAGCCGGTCACGGATTGACCACATTGGCGGGACTGCCCGCCAAATAGGCCCGCGCATTGGCTACGGCACAGTCCATAATGCGCTGGCGGCTCTCCCTGGCCGCCCACGAGATATGGGGCGTGATAATGCAGTTTTTGGCCTTCAGCAGCGGGTTGTCCCTCTGAATGGGCTCTACGGACACCACATCCAGGCCGGCAGCGTATACCTTGCCGCTGTTCAGCGCGTCGGCCAGATCCTGCTCCACCACCAACGGACCGCGGCTGTTGTTTAAAATAATCACGCCGTCCTTCATCCGGGATATGGTATCTTTATTGATGATACCCCGGTTTTCGGGGAGCAGCGGACAGTGGAGTGAAATCACATCAGACCGGGCAAGCAGCTCCTCCAACTCCACATAGCTGCCGATGGCCTTGCCGCCCTCGCTTTGAACGCGGTCGCTGGCAATGACGTCCATGCCCATGGCCTTGGCAATTTTTCCGGTCTGCTGCCCAATGCGGCCAAAGCCGATGATTCCCATGGTTTTTCCGTCCAGCTCAATCAGCGGATAGTCCCAAAAGCACCAGTCGCTGCTGCCCTCCCAGCGGCCCTGATGTACGGCGTCGCTGTGGTGCGCGGCGTGGTGGCAGATTTCCAGCAGCAGGGCGATGGCAAACTGCCCCACCCCCGCCGTGCCATAGGCCGGCACGTTGGAAACGGGGATGCCCTTCTCCCGGGCGTAGCCGCAGTCCACAACGTCATAGCCGGTGGCCAATACGGAGATAAATTTTATGCCCGGGCAGGCGTCGATCACCTCTTTGGTAATGGGCGTCTTATTGGTGTAAACCATCTCCGCATCCCCAATGCTGCGGATGATTTCGCCGATATCATTCTCCGGGATTCGGTCGTATACCGTCAACTCCCCCAGCCTGCCCAGCCCGTCCCAGCTCAAATCGCCCGGGTTCTCGGTGTAACCATCCAATACCACAATTTTCATTTTAAACGACCTCGCTTAACCGTAATTTTCTCCCTATCAGTCCTCCAGCATCGCCCATGCCCGGTTCAGCACCCGCTTGGTATTGGCCAGCACGATCTCTTCCTCCTCGCCGGGGCGCGGCGAGACCTCCATGGACAGCACATAGGGGTCCTTGGCGCGGAAAAACCCCTCCTCCTTCAGCACCTGCAGATAGTCCAGCAGCTCAGGCGTATCGTTTGCGCTGTTGGGATAGCCAAACCGGGGGTGCTGGTCGCCGTAGCCCTCGCAGCCCGGCCTGACAACGGCGTTGCCAAAATGGAAATGGGTGATATAGGGCCGCAGGGTCTGCACCACGAACCTGCTGGTTTCATAGGTGGTGGGGAAATGGCTCAGATCCACCAGCAGCCCAAAATTGCTGTGCGTGGTACGCATATCGGCGGCAAACCGGGCCGCATAGGGGGCCGGACCGATGAGCGCAGCTTTATCCATGTCAAAGTCAAATACCTCAAGCTCCGCGCGCATACCTTTCTCCGCCGCGTAGCCGCACACCGTGCGGGCTGTTTTCAGCAGCTGCGCATAGGCTTCCTCCCTGGTGTCCTCCGCCCACTTGCCGGCCAGGAACGCAATGCCCTTGGCCTGGAAATATTCCGCCTCGTCCACCGCCTCCAGCAGCGTGGCCTCGGCCCTGCGCCGCTCAGCCTCATCCAGGCTGTTGGGGTTCAGCTTCGGCCCCAGCAGGCGGGGCTGGGCCCCGTAGCACACGGCCAGATGGCTGGGCCCCAAAAGCGCCCTGGCCTCCGCGTTGCGCGCCCCGTAGCCCTTGATCTCCACAGCGTCGAAATAGCTGTCCGCGCAGATTGCCCGCAGGGATTCGATGGGGTCCCTGTGCGGGTAGCTCATCCATTGGATTACGCCCACCTGGAAATACTTTTGTATGGGTTCTTTCATCCCACGCGCCTCCTTCCTACAGACGATCAGCTCCGGGCAGGCCCTTCCGGCGCCCAGCTCTTGACGGCGGCGATGGAGCCGCCCATGTCGCACATCTGGGTTTTGACGCAGATGGCGTCAATCAAATAGCAGCGGCCGCTGGCCTGGCTGCAGGCCTTCGCCCGCGTCAGGGCCGCCCTCAGCTCGTCCGGGCTGAATACCCGCTCGGCCACACAGCCATACGCCTCGCCCAGCTTCACATAGTCGATGGTACCGTCCTGATTGTAGGGCATATCCACCGCATACTCAAAGCCATATCCCCTCTGGTTCTGGCGGATCAGCCCCAGATACGCGTTGTTGACCACCACAACAATAATGGGCCTGTGGAACGCGCTGGCCACGGCGATTTCCTCCCCCATAAAGGTCAGGCCGAAATCCCCCACCACCGTCACGCTGGTGCATTCCGGGTATGCGGCCTTCACGCCAAAGGCGGCGGGAATCTCATACCCCAGGGTGCCGGCGCCGCCGGAGGGCAGGTACCTGCCGGGCTTGTCGATTTTTTGAAGCTGCCCGCTCCATATCTGGGTAATGCCGCAGCCGACTGTAAAGTAGGTGTCGGCGTCAAAGGCGGCGTTCAGCTCCTGGAACACCCGGTGGGGCATAATGGGGCTGCACTCATAATCCGTCTTGCGCGCCAGATCCGCGCGCAGGGCCGGAAGCTGTGCGCAGCGCTCCGCGTTCACAGGCCCCAGGGCGCGTCGCTTTACCTCCTCCGCCAGGGCCTCCACCGCCAGCTTTGCGTCGGATACGATTCCAAGCTCCGGCTCAAAAACCAGGCCGATCTGCCGGGCCTCAATGTTGATGTGTATGAATTTGCGCCCCTCCCGGTAGGTCTTCAGATCCCCGGTGTGGCGGTCGGAAAACCGGTTTCCAATGGCAAGCACCAGGTCTGAATCCAAGAACACCCGGTTCCCCAGGGGCTGCCCCACCTGGATTCCCACATGGCCGGCGTTGAGCGGATGCTCCTCCGGGATAGCCCCCTTGGCCTGATAGGTGGTGATGATCGGAATCTGGAGCTGCTCGGCCAGCCCTACCACCTCTTCGGTGCATTCGCTGATGACGCACCCGCCGCCCATAATGATAACGGGCGCTTTGCTTTGGCCTATCATTTGGACCGCCGCCCTGATTTTTTCCGGGTCCGGCTTGACCTCGGCAACCGGGCTGCGCTCATAGGAGTCAATATCAAAATCCAGCCAGCTGTTCTGCACATCCAGGGGAAGCTCCACCAGCACCGGGCCGGGGCGGCCCTCCCGCATCACGCGGAACGCCTCGCGCATGGTGCCCGGCAGGTCCTCCGCTTTCATGACGCACCACGCTTTTTTGGTCACGGTCTTTACAATGTCCGGCATGTCCACGCATTGGAACGGCTCCTGCCCGAGCTGGTCCGTATTGGCCTGACCCACGACGCACAGCACAGGCATGGAGTCAATGCAGGCGGTATACAAGCCGGTGACAAAGTTTGTGGCGCCGGGGCCGGCAGAGCATATGGCAAGGGCAATCTCGTGTTTGGCGCGCTGATAGCCGTCTGCCGCATGGACGCACGCCTCCTCATGCCGCATGGTAAAGTGCTGAACCGGCGCCTTCTCCAAAAACTGGTAGACCGGGTTGATGGCGGCGCCCGGGATTCCAAAAGCGGTGGTAATGCCTTCCTTTACCATAATCTCCACGATGGCCTGCGCTGCCTTCATTCTCATATGTATCATACCTCTCAGAATTTAGTATTATCGGCGCGATATTCATGGCGCGGACTCCCGCCGGTCCCTGGCAGGGTGTCCGCCAGAGACCGGCCTTCCTGTTCTTAAATCCGCACGCCAAGCGCCCTGAGTATAGTTTGTACCTCCGCGATGGGCAGTTGTTCCGGGGTAAGCCCCCGCTGCGCGGACAGCGCCGCGGCCACGCCCGCAGCTTCGCCCGCCGCGATACACACGCCCATCCCCCGCAGCCCCGCCGCGGCGGAGCTCTGGGCGGAAATACACCTGCCGCACATCATAAGGTTTTCAAAATCCCTGCTGACCATCGCCCGCAGGGGGATTTCGTAATTGTAGCAATGGTTCACGTGGATGTCCACATTGCCCTGTCCCTGGTGAACATCGGGCGGATAGGCCCCGCGGCATACGGCATCCGCAAACGAATGCTCTTTCTCCATATCCTCCCTCGTCACAACGTATTTGCCGCAGATGCGCCTGCTCTCACGCACCCCCAGGGGCGCAAATCCCGACAGGTAGGCGTTTTCACATCCCCACACGTTCTGCTTTAAAAACGCCATGATCTCAAACGCCTGCTCCCGCAGCTCCACAATCGCCCTGCTGAGCGCAAATACATCCAGACAGTCAACCTGCACATGAGCGGCGTTGAAAAACAGTTCCCCAGGGTTCCCATGGTGGTAGATTCCCACCGTATTGGGCAGGTTTTTCGCCTGCGGCGTCCCCTTCCACGGCATCCAATACTCCCCAATGCACCCCCGGGTGGAGGCGTTGCCCACCTCCCACCTGGGACGGCCGTCCACGTTTATAACCTGGTTCATGTATTCCTCAAACCGGGACAAATCCACATTGGCCACGCTGAACACCATGGAGACGGACTGGAACCTGCCGTTTTCATCCCCGGCCATGGTCTCCGCCCCGGCCAGCGCCCCCAGTGCGCCGTCCCCTGTGGCGTCAATAAAAATTTTCGCCCTGATCTCCTGGCGTATTCCGGCAAACAGCGTATCTACCGCCGTAATCCGGCCATTTTCCACCGTCACTGCCGCCGCAGTTGTTTCCAGCATGCACACCGCGCCGCTGGACGATACCAGCTCAAATAAAGGAACCACTGAATAAAGCACCCATCAAGCGCATAAGCAACGGGAAATAAAGGG
>CATABD010000126.1 GCA_949494735.1 uncultured Oscillospiraceae bacterium | reverse complement strand
GCCGCCGCCCCGGCGGCCAGCAGCCCCGCCAGCAGGCCCAGCCCCGCCCAGCCCCCGCAGGAGATGCCGCCCGCCCCCGGCTCCCCGGCCCACTGGGCCAGCGTCCCCGCCTCCCGGCCGGCGGGGGCGGTCTCTTCCGGGGCGGTCTCTTCCGGGGCGGTCTCCTCCGGGGCGGTCTCCTCCGGGGCGGCTGTGTGCCCCCCGGGGACTTGATCCTCGCTGCCGGACGGGACTTGCGTTACATTGGGCCCCATGCCGTCAGCCATTTCCCGGATCCCTCTTTTCCCAGCTGAACTGTTCCCCGCACAGCCCCACAAAGATCAGCTTTGTTGTGCCGATGGAGATGATGTCATAGTTTTTGATGGCGGCGGCCTGCAAAACCGCGTGGCCGTTGACCTTGATAAGGTTGCGTCCGGCGGAAGGGCCCACAAAGTAGAGATGCTCGCCGCTGTCATAGGCCACCATGGCGTGGTTTTGGCGGGATATCTGCTGGTCGCCGCGGATGCGCACGTCGCCGGATTCCCGCCCGATGTAATTGTACCCGGCATGGAGGCGGTAGTCCGTCCCCCGGGACGGCCCCTCAACACAGACCAGCCAGCCCACCACCGGCTCAGAGATATCGCCGTCAGCCTTGGCTCCGCCGATGACGGTGGGCACGTCGAAGGGGTTTGCCCCGCCGCCTGAAGCAAATTCGCCGCCGCCGGGCGGGGTGGTGGCCCCAAAATCGGCATGATAGCCGCCGCCTGCGCCCATGGGGGCCTCGGTCGGGACAAAGCCGCCGCCCAGCGGCTCCGTGGCGCCGAACCCCCCCGTTCCGCCGGGGGCTTCGGTGGACGCGAATCCCCCGGCGCCGCAGTGGGGGCAGCGGGCGCTTCTGGCGCCGTCATAGGGGCGGCCGCAGCTGGGGCAGGTTACCATTGACGTTTGAACTTCCATCGTGTACTCCTCCTCGGTTGGTTTGGTTTATTGTCTGGATCAGGGCAGGGTGAGCTGGAACAGGCACCGGGTGTCCCCCAGGTAGAACCGGCTGCCTGCGGCCAGCTGGGAAGGATAGCTGGGCGGGAGCTTCCGCCCGTCCCCCATGAAGGTCCCGTAGGTGGAGTTGAGATCCACCAGCACGGGCACGCCCTGCTGCCAGCGGATACAGCAGTGCTGGCGGCTGATGCCCGGCGTCCCGGCGGCGAAGCGGACGGCGCAGGATGGGTCGCACCCGAACCGCAGGCCATCCGGCCCCACGGGATAGGATTGGCCGCGCAAGGGGCCGGACAGGCAGGTGACGTACAGGGTGTTTCCCTGGGCGGGCCGGACGGCGGGGGCCGGGCCGGCAGGGGGTGGGGACGCGCCCTGCCGGGGCCACGCGAAGTCCGATTTTTTGATAAAGATGGCCAGGACAAAGCCGATGGCAATTGGGAGCTGAAGCCCCGGCAGCAGTCCGCCAAAGGTACAGCACAGCATCCCCAGCTTTCCCAGCCCGGGGCGGCTGAGGTAGCGGCCCAGCAGCAATGGCAGCAGGCCCGCCAGCGCCCCGAAAAACATCAGGGCCGCAGCGCCTAATACGAAATAGACAACGGGCATCCCATTGACCTCCCAAACAATTTGATGCAATATATTTTAACAGCCGCTTTTTGTGCCGCGTCCACAGGATTTCCGCGGGCATTTGGCGCTTGGGCCGGCGCTGGCCGGGGCGGCGGGGGGGCGTCCCCGCGGGGGAAGCCCGCCATGCTTTTAAAGTATGGCAAGCGATAGGAACAAGGTATTTTACAAGGAAGGGGATAAGCGGTAAGATAAAGATATAAACCAAAACAAGGAGTGAACGACCCATGAAAAAATTGACGCGCCTTACCGCCGCCCTGCTGGCGCTGATGGTGGGCTTGGCCCTGTCCCTCCCGGCCTGCTCCTCCCAGGAGGCGGAGCCCTCCGCAGCTCCCGCCGCGCCCTCCCAGGTCCCGGTCGGCCTGGCCGCCTCCGCCGGGGGCTTCGCCGATGTGGACGCCGGGGCGTGGTATGCCGGCGCCGTGGATTATGTCCGAAAGCATGAACTGATGAACGGTGTGGACGGGGGCCGGTTCGACCCGGAGGGTACCCTCACCCGGGCCATGCTGGTCACCGTGCTGTGGCGGCAGGCCGGGGAGCCGGTGGTGAACTACCTGATGGACTTCTCCGATGTGGCCGGAGGCCAGTGGTACACGGAGGCCGTCCGCTGGGCGGCCGGTGAGAAACTGGTGGGCGGCTATGGAGACGGCCGCTTCGGAACCAACGACCCCATCACCCAGGAGCATCTGAACTTGATTTTCCAGCGGTATACCGACCGGCCTGTGACCGGGGGCATCCCCGGCTTCGACGGCAGCGCCAGGCCCGCTACCCGGGCCCAGGCCGCCGCCGCGGTGATGAATTACGCCCGGCTTCCCCAGCAGCCCGCCGGGCAGGGCAGGACGCTGGTGGCCTATTTCTCCGCCACCCACAACACGGAGAACGTGGCAAACCACATCGCCGCCATTTTGGACGCGGATCTGTTCGAGATCGTCCCCGAGACCCCCTACACCTCCGCCGACCTGAACTACAACGACAACTCCAGCCGGGCCAACCGGGAGCAGAACGACCCCGCCGCCCGCCCCGCCATCGACGGCGCGGTGGAGGACATGGCCCAGTACGACGTGGTGTTCCTGGGCTACCCCATCTGGCACGGGCAGGCCCCGAAAATCATCAGCACCTTCCTGGAATCCTATGACCTGTCCGGCAAGACCATCGTCCCCTTCTGCACCTCGGGCAGCAGTCCCATGGGCTCCAGCGCGGCGAACCTCCAGGCCCTGGCCCCCGGCGCG
This sequence comes from uncultured Oscillospiraceae bacterium, assembly GCA_949494735.1. Lineage (GTDB taxonomy): Bacteria > Bacillota > Clostridia > Oscillospirales > Oscillospiraceae > Enterenecus. The sequence goes on along the minus strand of CATABD010000126.1, from coordinate 4,401 downwards.
GATTGGCTGGAGGGGCGGCGGTTTGGCGGCGGCGCCTCCCGGGAGGATGTGGAGGGCTGGCTGAGCGGTCTGGATCTGCCGGAAAATGAGGACGCCGGCACACCGGAAGGGGGAAAGGATATGCTGAAGATCGCGGTAAACGGGACCGCCCTCACCGCCACGCTGGCGGACAACTCCTCCGCCCAGGCGCTGAAGGAGCTGCTGGCGGAGGGGCCTATCACCATCCAGATGCACGACTACGGCAATTTTGAAAAGGTGGGCCCGCTGGGCCAGAGCCTGCCTACCAACAACGAGCAAATCCACACCCAGGCCGGGGACCTCATCCTGTACCAGGGCGACCAGTTCGTCATCTACTATGACACCAACACCTGGAACTTCACCCGGCTGGGCAGGATCAACCATGTGTCCGCCCAGGAGCTGCGGGAGGTTTTGGGGGACGGAGATGTGAGCGTGACCCTTTCCATAGGATGAAAAAACACTTGACCTGGGGCGTCGTGCTCCAGGTCAAGTGTTTTATCGGGGAACTGGGGGAACGCGCTGCGGTTAATTTGACAGGCGCGGCGGGCTTTGCTAAAATGAGGGCAGCCATAAGGAGGGGACTGCCATGGAACTGCGGGTTTTGCGCTATTTTCTCGCCGTGGCGCGGGAGGAGAGCATTTCCGGCGCGGCGGAACACCTGCACCTGTCCCAGCCCACCCTGTCCCGCCAGCTGATGGATTTGGAGGAGGAGCTGGGCAAAAAGCTGTTTGTCCGGGGCAACCGCCGCATCACGCTGACGGAGGACGGGGTGCTGCTGCGCAAACGGGCGGGGGAGATCCTGGAGCTGGTGGAGAAAACCACCGGGGAGCTGACGGCGGGACAGGAGGCCCTGTCGGGCGACGTATACATCGGCGCGGGGGAGACCCGGGGCGTCCATTTTCTCACCCGGGCGGCCCGGCGGCTCCAGGAGCGGCATCCCCAGCTCCGCTTCCGCATTTCCAGCGGGGACGGGGTGGGGGTGACGGAGGAGCTGGATAAGGGGCTGATTGACTTTGGGCTGCTGTTTGGCCCCGTCAATCAGGCCAAATATAATTGCTGCCAGCTGCCGGTTCATGACATCTGGGGCATATTGATGCGCCGGGACAGCCCGCTGGCACAAAGGCAGTTTGTGCAGCCCGGGGATCTGGCGGACCGGCCCCTGATTGTCTCCCGGAACCTTCGGGAGGGCGGGCCGCTGGACGCATGGCTGGGGCGGGGGCTGTGGGAGCTGAACATCGCGGCCACCTACAGCCTGGCCTACAACGCCTCGCTGATGGTGGAGGACGGCATGGGATATGCCCTGATGCTGGACGGCATCATCAATACCTCGGGGGACAGCCCGCTGTGCTTCCGGCCCCTTTCCCCGACTGTCCGCGCCCATATGAGCGTGGTCTGGAAGAAGTACCAGGTATTTTCCAAGCCGGCCGAAGCGTTTTTGGAGGCGCTGCGGCAGGAGGGGACGGGCGAAAGCGGCGCGGGGTCAGGGCTCGTTTGAAAACGGCCGCTATGCCGCGGACGGCCTGCCCCAGGATTCCTTCCGGCGGCGGTTCGGGGGCGTGTACAAAAACACCGGGCAGGAGGTCAACCCTCCTGCCCGGTGTTCTGTTTGCCGCCGCGAATGGTCCCGCGTCCGGCGCGGTCTGCCTCCCTGCGCCGGACGCGGGCAGGGGCCGTTATGCCTCCTGGTACAATTCCAGAATGGCCCCGTCCTTCCAGACAAAGGCCAGCCGGTCGCCCTTTTCGTTGGCCTCCATGGGGCCGCAGATCACGCTGTCGGCGTCCGCGATGTACTGTTCCAGGTCGTCCACCTTGTAGGCCACGTGGGGGTGGCGGTGGATCTCCTCGGGGAAGGGGGTGCCCTCCTCGAATTTCAGGTACTCGATCTTGTAGTCGTAGTCGTCCACATGGCTTACCCAGAACTTGGCTCCCTCGTTGTAGACCATGTTGGGCTTGCGGTTGGTGATGGGAATTCCAATGTGCATATACTCGGCGGACATGGTGTTTCCTCCTTATTTACAGGCAGAGCCTGTGTATTACTGATTGACGTACTTCTTTTCGTACCAGCCCCGGAAGGTGATGGTGATAAAGCCGAACAGCAGGCCGATGACGCAGTAGATACCCTCGCCGATAAAAGCGTTGACAAAATCAGCGCCGGGGATGTAGCTCATCACGCCGAAGAATACCCCCGCGCCCACAAACACGGCGGGGACGAAATTGACCATCTCGGGGGCGATGTCCAGGTAGAGGATAATGGGCACCAGGATGAGCAGGATGACGGGCATGGCCCAGAAGCCCAGCGCCCCCAGCGCGCCGCCGCCCACCATAATGGCAATGGAAGCCGCCATGCCGATGACATAGCCGATCAGCGCCCGCAAGCCGCCCTTGGGGGTGCAGCCGCCCAGGAAATACATGGCCCAGGCCTGGAAGGAAATCCAGCCCCCTCCGGCGGCCAGGGGCGGGATGTTGGCGCAGACGGCCTGGTCGAGGGCCTGGAGGGCAAAGGCCTGAAGGCCGATGAAAAGAGCGATGGGCAGGTATTTTTTCGCGTTCATGGGATGGACCCCTTTCTCAAAATAAAATGGGCCCCCCGCGTTGCAATTGCGCTCCGGGTGGTGTATAATGTTCCATGCGGGGGACCTCGCTCCCATCCTCGCCCGATGGGAGCGGCTTTGGTCTTTCGCGCTGTGCGGGGGGCCCTTCGGGGCCCTCCCTTTTTCGTTACTTCCGGTGCTTCACTTCCTGGTAGACCTCATAGGCCTGGCCGGGGGTGCAGCCCTCGTGCACCACCTTGCCGATGGCCTGGGCCATGCCGGCGGGGCAGTCGGACTGGAAGATGTTCCGGCCCATGTCCACCCCGTGGGCCCCCTCCTGGATGGCCTTGTAGGCCATTTCCAGCGCCTCCGCCTCGGGCAGCTTCTTGCCCCCGGCGATGACGATGGGGACGGGACAGGCGGCGGCCACCCGCTCAAAGCCCTCGCAGTAGTAGCTCTTCACCACGTTGGCCCCGTTCTCCGCCAGCACCCGGGTGGCCAGCAGGAAGAACTTTTCCGTGCGCTCCATCTGCTTGCCCACAGCCACCACCCCCAGGGTGGGGATGCCGTACCGACTGCCCGCGTCGGCGGTCCGTGCCAGCAGCTCCAGAGAGCGGCTCTCGCCGGGGGCGCCGATGAAGGTCTGCACCGCCATGCAGTCGGCGTTCAGCTCAATGGCGCTGTTGATATCGCAGGCGATGCCGCCGCCGTTGGACATATCGTCGTAGAGGACGGTGGAGTCGTAGGTCACCCGGACGCACTTTGCCGCCTGGGCGGCGGGGGAGACGCAGGAGCGGATCACGCCCCGCGTGCCCATGAGCACGTCCACATAGGGGACCAGGGGCGGTATGACCAGGTCAATGCGCTCCAGCCCGGCGGTGGGGCCCATGATGTAGCCGTGGTCGAAGGCCAGCATGACGGTGTTGCCCGACTGGGGGCGGAACATCCGGGCCAGCCGGTTCTTCATGCCCCAGGAGCAGTGGGCGCTGCCCTTCACGTAAAAGCCCTCCTGGGCGGCGGGGACATCCAGGTGGTAGTCGTGGGCCGCCTTGTTGCCGATGTTGTCCGCCATGGCCTACTCCTTGCTGTAGGCGGGGGTGTGGCAGGGGGTATTCCACAGGCGGATGAACTCCTCGTCCCACTTGGCGATATTCATCTGGAAGCCCCCGGCCTCCTGGACGGTGAGGATCTCGCCCACCATGCTGGCCACAACGTCCACGCCCTTGGCCTTCAGGAATTCCACCGTGTCCTTGAACAGAACCAGCATTTCCATCATGGTGGTGGCGCCGCAGCCGTTAATCATGACAAAGGCCTTGTCCCCGGCGGCCAGCCCCAGCTTTTTGGACAGGGCGTCCGCCACGGTGGCCACGGTGTCCTTGGAGGACATCATAGGCACCCGGACGCCGCCGCCCTCGCCGTGCTGGCCCGCGCCGATCTCCATCAGGTCGGTCTCGCCCAGGTCGCCGAAGGACATGCCGTTCTGGGGGTGGGTGGCGTCGGTGGACTTGACGGTGACGGAGGCCATGCTGTCGGCGTAGCGCTGGGCGATGGCGGCCACCTCGTCCAGGCTCTTGCCCTCCCGGGCCGCCGCCGCGGCGATGTGGTACAGGGCCACCGCGCCCGCCAGCCCCCGCTTGTTGTCCTCGCCGTTGGGGGCGTACTGGATCTCCTCGCCGGTGACCACCTGCCGCACGTTGAGCCCGGCTTTCTGGGCCAGCTTCATGGCCTGCTTGCCCGCCAGCTGGTCCCCGGCGTAGTTCAGGGTGAGCAGCAGCACGCCGTGGCCTTTGTCCGCCAGCTTCATGGCGTCGAACACCAGCTGGCCGTTGGGGGCGGCGAAGATGTCGCCCAC
>CATABD010000125.1 GCA_949494735.1 uncultured Oscillospiraceae bacterium | reverse complement strand
TTTCCACTCAAAATCCTATGACTTTTTTATCATAGAAGTGCCCCGCTTGGAAAGCTAACCGCAGAAGAAAAGGTTGAAATGGTTCGGAACCATCGCAGCTATCACCGCAGTCATCATCCTTACTATCGCTGTACCGTTGGGGGCCATGTGTCTCTTTGCGAAATTGGGCGGGTAGTGGAGGGATTTTCTTGTCGGAGCTGCCACATTTATTGTTTTTGCCATAGTACTGGAACGGATTCTTCACTTTCTGGTGCCACAGTCCGGGGCAGGAGCGGTAATCCAGGGAAACATCTGGCTTTATGCCCTCTATGCGGTCTGGCGACGGGCATATTTGAGGAGACCGACCGCTTTCTGGCCTTTCGGTTTGCGCTGCGTGGCCGGCAGAACCGAATCACAGCTCTCGTATGGAATCGGACACGGCGGCATTGAGGCGTTTCCGGCCACGGGCCTGACCATGGTATCAAATCTCGTGGTGGGTCAGCCCCCTCCGAACTTGTTCCGGCTGTCAAGAGCTTGTCAGGCGGGGAACGCCAACGGCTTTTTATCGTGTTGGTCCTTATTCCAAAACCGCAGGTCGTTTTTCTGGACGAGCTGACAACCGAGCTTGACGCAAGGTCGCGGCAGGTGTCTGGAAAATCCTGAAAGAGTTAAAAGACGACGGATTGACAATTTTTTTGACCTCCCACTTTATGGACGAGGTAGAGGCCCTCTGTGCCGCAACTTTTTTTCCATCATAGGAATCGACTCTCTTACTGCTGAAATGGCCGGAGAGGTCGAAGGCGCTGTCCCGATGCACTCGCCAATATTCATTTTCATCTTGTTCTTTATGGGTAATATTCTCAGAGGAAAGCGATGAATTTCGTTTCACTTTCGAGTCTAAGAAAAATGAATTGATTAAAATGCGGAACCAACTTCTAGAAATGATCCTACGAACTAAGCCAAAACAAATACTTGAATAATTTATAGTTGCAAACAAGTGATGGGCATCAAGCTCATCGCCTTTCTTTTTCCCAGCCAGCAATTATCCGCCACAATCTGCATATGTTTTACCATCCCAAACAGGAGGTGTCCCATTGAAAACTCAGAAATTGATACTAATGTGCCGCTATTCTATAGAAGAACAGAGCATTGCTCAAATCATTCAAAGTTCATTCGACATTTTTCTGAAAAAGGAACTTCAAAATGTTGCAAATCTGCCCTGTTCTACAGTATAATACATACGATGAATGGCCGCTTATCTCAGGAGGCATCATATGTACTTAGAGATAAGCAATCCCATGGACTACCATGCTGCATTATACATCAGATTATCAAAGGAGGACGAGAACGAGGGTCCGTCCGAGAGCGTCAATAACCAGCAGTCCCTGCTCAATGAGTTTGTCCAGCAGCACCGTTTGAGCGTTTTCGACACCTATATAGATGACGGCTGGAGCGGAACGAACTTCGACCGCCCGAGTTTCCAGCGCATGATCGCCGACATTGAAGCCCGGAAGGTCAATATGGTTATCACCAAGGACCTGTCCCGTCTGGGCCGTGACTACATCCTCACTGGCCACTACATGGAACGGTACTTCCCGGAGCACCGGGTCCGCTACATCTCCCTGCTGGACGGCATTGACACCGGGGTGGATTCCACCGCCAACGACATCACCCCTTTCCGCGCCATCATGAACGACATGTACGCCAAGGACATCTCCAAAAAGATTTCCAGCGTCAAGCATGACAAACAGCGCAAGGGCTTGTTTATCGGTGGAAAACCTGTCTACGGCTACAAGATGCACCCTACGGAGAAAAACAAAATCGTCATTGATGAAGATGCGGCCCCCATGGTCCGACGAATCTTCGCTATGGCCTTGGAGGGGATCAGCTGCCGTCAAATCGCCGCCCAGCTCAATGCTGAGGGCATCCCCACCCCGGCCGCCTATGCTGGACTGCCTGTACCGAACCCCGGCCCCTACACCGGTCTCTGGAGCAGCGAGCGCATCTCCGATATGCTGCAAAACGAGACCTACATCGGCAGCATGGTCCAGGGCCGCACCCGAAAGATCAACTATAAATCCAAGAAGTGCATCAAGCAGGACCGCCGGGACTGGGTGGTGGTAGAGGGCACCCACGAGCCCATCATTGACCGGGAGACCTTCGATAAAGTGCGGGCGCTGGTGGACAGCCGGAAGCGCACCCGCAACCGGACCTATGACTTTTTGCTCAAGGGGCTGATCTTTTGCCACGAGTGCGGCTATCCTTTGGCGGTGCTCAACCGGAAAAACGTGGCGGGAGAGGATACGCTCTATTTCGTCTGCCGGACCTACCAGCGGTTCACCAAGGCGGGGGTCTGCACCAGCCACACCATCAAGGAGGAGACGGTCACGCAAGCGGTGGTGGAGAAGGTGCGGGAGGTCTGCGGGGCCTATCTGCAAGCGGACCGGCTTTTGCCCCAGGCCAAAAAAGCGGTGGCAAAGGCGATAGCCGAAGCGGACAACGAAAAGGAGATCAACTCCCTCAAAGCCAAGATCGACAGCCTGACCACCCATCTGGATAAGGTCTACATGGATAAGCTGGGCGGCGTTCTGGAGGAGGCCGACTTCCAGCGCATTTACGCCAAGGTGAAGGCCGACCGTACCGCCCTGGAACAGCGGCTCAGCCGGCTGGACCGCCCGGACTACTCCCCCGCCGAACAGGCCGACCTGGCAAAAAAATTGACGGAGCGGTTCCTGGAAACTGCTACCACCAACCGGGAGCTCTTGGTCAGCCTCATTGAGCGAATCGAGTTGACGTCTGACAAACAAATTATCATCAAATTCCGCTTTAAACAGCTGGAATTCGACTAAAACCGGCACAAAATAACGAACCGCATCGTTTACAATACCAGGGGCGCGATGTATCCCGCATCGAAAAAAAAGCCCTGGAAAAACTGCGGATCGAATACGAAAAGCCCTGACAGCAAAGCGCCCCGGCCCAATAAAACAGGCCGGGGCGCGCTCTCATTGTTCAGCAAATTTCCACACTGTAGCACAGGGCCTTTTCTCTTCCCGGGGCAAGGCGGATCACATGGGGTTTGTCTGCCAGTTCCCCACTCTCACCCTCCACGGCAGCACAGCCATGCCATGGCTCCAGGCAGATATAGGGCGCGTTGGCGTTGGGCATGGTCCAAAACGCCACCATGGGGAATTCACCAAAATCCATGCGAATCCCCCGTCCCCCATCCTTATGGCGCAAGGTAACCCTTTTGGAGCGCAGCCCTTCAAAAATTATGGTGTCCAGACGGTCAAACACAGCGTGATCCAGAGCAATGGCATTGGTATGGTCTAAAATGTGCTCCCGTTTGGCCGATATGTACCCCTGGGCGCTGGATACAATGGACCAGGCGTCTTCCTCCTGATCGAACTCCAGGCGGTAATCCTCAAACCGCTCCCCCACCCGCAGCGGGCAGTTGATGCCGGTGTGGCCGCCCACACAAAACAGCAGCTCCCCCGGCCCGGGATTCTTCACCTCAAATTGGGTGCAAAATCCGTTGTCCAGCAACTGGTGACGCACCCGTAGCACAAAGGGAAACGGGTACTGCGCCAGCGTTTTGGGGGAATCCCGCAGCTCCAGCACAGCGAAATCCTCCCCCCGCTCCGCCACCGCAAACTCGCTCCGGCGGGCAAAGCCATGGCGGGCCATTTCATAGCTTTTCCCGTCCACCGCCACCTTCCCGTCCGTCAGGTTGCCCACTATGGGAAATAAATTCGGATTCTGCCCCGGCCAGGATCCCGGGTCGCCGCCCCAGATATATTCCGTGCCCCCCTCATCCCGGAAGGACACCAGCTCGCCGCCCATGGTTTCCACCGCGGCGCTGTAAGGGCCCCGTTTCAGCTCAATTCTCATAATGATATCTCTCCTTTCCAGACACCGTTCAACGCTCCGGCCACAACTCGTCCGGGTACAGCCCCTCCGCCGTCATGGCCGCAATGGCCGCCGACACCGCCGGTTTATCCTCCCGGTAGGTCACCCCATACCACTTGTCCCGGCTGAGCAGTACCCTCACCCGGGCCCTGCCCTCCCGGATCAGCTGATCCACCACGCTGGGCAGGAAATACTCCCCCTTCAGGGGGTTGTCCACCAGGGCCTTGTCCAGGAACGCGGAAAAGCGGCCCTCCGCCTCATCCAAAAAACTGCGGTTAAATCCCCACAGGTTCATGGATACCGTGGTGTCCCCGGACAGGGCGGTCCAGGTCCCCCCGCCGTCCTCGGTGTACCGGGCGTCCTCCCCGTCCTTCTCAATGCGGGTGCGTTCCACGATGTCCCGCAGTATGCCGTCCCGGTCCACGGCGCACACCCCCCGGGCCACCGAGCCATGGTCAGTCACCGTGTTTTTCAGCAGGTAGCCCACCATGGCGTACTCATACGTGTCCCCGTCCGGGTTGGCGCACAGGTAATCATAAATCTTCTGGTATGCCGACGGGCCATAGTAGTCGTCCGCGTTGATGACGGCGAAGGGGCCGTCCACCACATGCCGCGCCGCCAAAGCCGCCTGGGCGGTGCCCCAGGGCTTCTCCCGCCCTTCGGGGACCGCGTAGCCCTCCGGCAGGTCGTCCATGCGCTGGAAGACATACTCCACCTTCATGTGCCGCTCCACCCGGCGGCCCACCCGCGCTTTGAATTCCTCCGCGATGGATTCTTTGATAACAAATACCACTTTCTCAAACCCCGCCCGGCGGGCATCGTAGATGGAGTAATCCAGGATAACCTGGCCGTGCCCCCCCACCGGGTCCAGCTGCTTCAGGCCGCCGTACCGGCTGCCCATACCTGCGGCCATGATGACCAGAACAGGCTTGTTCATCTCGCTCTCCCCTTCCCTTTGCCCGGGGCCGCCCTCGGGCCGGCCCCGCTGCCACCATTCTAGCCCACCACTCCCGCCTTGGCAAGGGGCGGGACGAAATTATTTTCCGTCAGCCCTTCCCTTTGCCCATATGGTTTATCATGCTGGCCAGGTAGCCCGCGCCAAAACCATTGTCGATGTTCACCACCGACACCCCGCTGGCGCAGGAGTTGAGCATAGACAGCAGGGCGGACAGGCCGTGGAAGGACGCCCCATACCCCACGCTGGTGGGGACGGCGACCACCGGGCAGTCGGCCAGCCCGCCGATGACGCTGGCCAGCGCCCCCTCCATCCCCGCGATGGCTATGATGACACTGGCCCCCATGATTTCGTCCAGGTGGGCCAGGGTGCGGTGCAGGCCCGCCACCCCCACATCGTACAGCCGCTCCACACGGTTTCCCAACGCCTGGGCGGTGAGGGCGGCCTCCTCTGCCACGGGGATATCGCTGGTTCCGCCGGTGGCCACCACCACCGTGCCCAGCCCTCCCGGCGGAGGGAGCTGCCCGATGATGCCCACCCGGGCGTCCCTGTGGTAATCCAGGGGGTGGGCCTGGCCCACCGTTTCGGCGGCGGCCTCCTCCAAACGGGTGATGAGGATGGGCCCCTGGCCCCGCTCCGACATCACGTCCGCGATTCCCACAATCTGTTCCGGAGTCTTACCCGCGCCGTAAATCACCTCCGCTGCCCCCTGGCGGGTCTTGCGGTGGAGGTCCACTTTGGCGTAGCCGATATCCCGGAAGGGCTCGCTGCGCAGCCACACAGCCGCCTCGTCCACCGTCAGGCGGCCCTCCCGCACCCCTTCCAGCACCTGTCTCAGTTCGTTATCCATCCTGCCCCTCCCCTTCCGCACATACGCCCCCGCGCACCGCCCGCAGGCGCTCCACCGCCTCCAGCACCAGCTGGCTCACGCTCAACTCTTTTACCCCCACCACCATGTTGTCACAGTGGCCGATGGGCAGCAGGATGCGCTTGGCCCGGCTTTGTCCCGCCGCCAGGGCCATGGCGGGCGTGACCTCCCCCAGCATGGCGTCGGCAATGACGATGCCGATGGGCCCCAAAATCACATCCGCCCGTCGGCAGCCCACCACCACGGCGTTTTCCCCCGTGGCCACCAGATCCGCCCCCGCCTTCAGCATGGCGGAGGCGGCCAGGCTGTTGGTGCCCACCGCCGTCACCGTGTCTCCGGGGAAAGCCTTTTTGACCGCGGCCACCAGCTGACGGCCGATGCCGCCCCCCTGGGCGTCGATAATCAAAATATTCATACCTTTTTTCACCACCATTTCCCCTTGTAAATATACCATACGGGCTTTGAAAAGTCACGTCAAAAATTCTCTGCCCATCAAATGAGCGCGGCCCGGCAAAAGCGGTGGAGGAATGCGCTGTATGTCTCCCATACCGGACGCTGCCCGTGGCGCTCCGGGAAAGCGAGCGCCCGCACCGTGGAAAACCGGCGGTTAGGGGTTCATACACCGATGGAGGCCTACGCACTGCGCTCTGCCGCTTAACCGCCATCTGCACGGTGCTGTGTTACTGCGTTCCAATAAATAGCGTTTGCCTAATAGTAATGCCTGCCCCGAAAATGGTTGCAAAAACCGGTGTCCCATGCTATGATGGTTCTGCGCGGTCCTGACTGCCCCGGCGGGCCGTCCAGGCATCCGGCCGCCGCAGTCCGTCCAAGACAGAAAGAAGGGAATCCGCGTTGAGAATTTGGAAAATTGGCTCGGGCGCGCTGTCTGCCGCCCTCAGCCTGTTTGTGGTCTGCCAGGCCTTTTGGGGCGGGGCGCTCAACCTCCTGGCCGGGGAAGCCCCCTCCGGCGGCGCCGGACTGGTGGTGGCCGCCACGCTGCTGGCCGGCGGTATCATCTCTATCGTCACCAGCCGCGGTAGCCTGGGCGCCGACATCGCCCTGATTACGCTGCACGGACTGGGCGCGCTGGTGGGCTTCACCATGTCGGGCCGCTACGCCGATTTGATGCTCTGGGCGCTATGGTCCTTCCTGTGCGCCGTGCTGGCCCTGGTGGACTTCGTGGTAGCCTACAACCAGGATGACAACATTTACGAGGACTTTTCCACCCACGTCCCCCAATCGGGCCCCCCCACCCTGCGCGCCGTGGTCATGGAGCCCAACCAGAAAAAGCGGGAGGCCGCCATCGACTCCCTGCCGGAACATGAGGCCAAGAGCTACCTCAAGCAGCTGGTCACCGCCTTCATCAACCGGGAACCTATCAAGCCCCCCGGCATCGACGACGATCCGCCCGCGGGGCGTACCGTTTTGACCGTAATCATCTCCCTGATTGTGGTGGCGGCGGCCGGGGCTATTATCTTCCTTACGGTCCGGGGCCTTCTGCCGGAGGGGGAGGGGCCGGGAACCGCCCCCTCCCCCAGCGCCCAGGTCTCGGAGAACCCCAGCGCCCCGCCCA
>CATABD010000124.1 GCA_949494735.1 uncultured Oscillospiraceae bacterium | reverse complement strand
AAGGACGGCGCGGCGGTTTCCCTGACCGGCTCCATGCTGGGCGACCTGGGGAACCTGGGCGGCAAAGTCCGTTTCCCCGAAGTGGGAACCTACACCCTGACCGCCTCCGCCGTGGATGTGCTGGGCCGGGAGTATTCCTGTGAGCAGACGATCAGGATTTACCCCGTTATCGGTCTGACCGTATCCACCAACGATATGAGCCACACCGATACTGCGGAGGATGTAAAGCTGACCACGGAAAACCTGGGCAGCAATGAAGTGGTCTGGACGGTGCTGCGGGACGGCAAAGAGATCGTGCCGCCCTTTGATCTGACTACCAGGGGCGGACACGGCTTCTTCCCCGAACCCGGCCTTTACACCTTCACCGCCAGCGTGACGGACGAGCTGGGCCGGGTGACTACCGCCTCGACCTCCATCCAGATTTACCCCGTGGGCGTCTCCGGCTTCTATCTGCCGAAGATGTTCCACACTGATTCCGTGGTCACTCTGGTGACTGGCTTTGAGAAATTGGGCGAGAACCCTCTGCGCTGGTCCCTGACCCGGAACGGCGAGAATGTCCCCGTTTCCGACTATGTGACCGGAGAATTGACCGCAGACGGCGGCAAAATCCAGTTTAAGCAGGCGGGTGAGTACAGGCTGCGGGCCAGCTTCAAGGACGCCGGAGGCCGCAGTTACTCCTATGAGCAGTCCTTCACCGTCTATCGTTGGTTTTACTTGTGGGACTTCCGACAAACCGAAGCAGCTATTTGAATCCGACCGTGGGAAAGAGGTTTCCCATATCAATGGCTATCTTCTCGAAGCACCAGATATATTTATCAATTCCAGGGGGCGTGCTTTGCACAATTACCCGTCTATTGTTCAAGGCAATAAGCCCTGGGATGGCGGCTACTTAGTCCTATCAGCAGAAGAACGTGATGATCTCTTGACGAAACACCCTGAGAGTGAAAAATACGTCAAACCGTTCATAGGCTCTTATGAGTTCATCAATGGCAAAGAAAGATACTGTTTGTGGCTAAAAGGTATTTCCCCAACAGAGTATAGAGGAATCCCAGAAATAATGGAGCGGTTAAAGGGAGTTGCGGAAATCCGCCGTAAGACAAAGACGGTTGCAGTTCAAGCCCAAGCTGAAACCCCCATGCTCTTTTCACAAATTCGTCAGCCTGATTCTAACTACTTAGCAATCCCGGAAGTATCTTCTGAAAGACGGCGTTATGTTCCAATCGGATTCATGACACCGGACATCATAGCAAGTAACAAACTCTATTTAGTTCCAAATGCTGACCTATATATGTTCGGCATAATGATTTCAAATGTTCACATGGCCTGGATGCGTGTAGTTGCAGGCAGACTAAAAAGCGATTATAGCTACTCACCAGCCGTCTACAACAACTTCCCTTGGCCCACGCCTACGGACGCACAAAAGGCCAAAATTGAACAGACCGCCCAGGCGATTCTTGACGCCCGTGCCCTCTACCCGGACGCCAGCCTTGCCGATCTCTACGATGAAACCACCATGCCCCCGGAACTGCGGAAGGCCCACCAGAACAATGACCGGGCTGTGATGATAGGCTATGGATTCAAGGTTGGGGAGATGACCGAGAGTAAATGCGTGGCAGAACTGATGCGGATGTATCAGGAATTAGCGGGGGTGTAATAAAGTGGTTTGTAGCGGCTTTGAAAATCAAAGCCGCTACTTTCCTAATCGGGCCTATCCGCTACAATAGACAGGACAAAATCTATTGTGGAGGTACAGCCCATGACCTACGCCTATATCCGCGTTTCCACCCGCGACCAGAACGAGGACCGCCAGCTTGCGGCCTTGACCACCCTGGGCATATCGGAGGTGAATCTGTTTTTGGACAAGCAGAGCGGCAAGGACTTCAACCGTCCGGCCTACCGAAAGTTAATCAAAAAATTAAAGCCGGGCGACCTTTTGATTATCAAAAGCATCGACCGGCTGGGACGGAATTATAATGAAATCCTGGAACAGTGGCGGTACATCACCAAGGAGATACAGGCCGACATCCGGGTGCTGGATATGCCCCTGCTGGACACCAGCAACCACCGGGACCTGACCGGGACGCTGATTGCGGACATCGTTCTCCAGCTTCTCAGCTATGTGGCGCAGAGCGAACGGGAGAACATCCGCCAGCGGCAGGCGGAGGGTATTGCCGCCGCCAAAGCCAGGGGCGTGAAATTCGGCGCGAAGCGGAAGCCGGTGCCGGAGGATTTTGACGTGTGGTATCTGCGCTGGCGGCGCAGGGAGATCACCAGTAAAACCCTGTGCGAACACCTGGGCATCCATATCACCACCGTCTACCGCTGGGCCGGGGAACGGGGATTGCCCTTTCAGTCCATGACGGGAAAAAAGGGCCGTCACCCATACAAAAAAACTGACGCATAAAACACGCCGTCCTGATAGGTGAATTTAGCCACGCCGCCGCTGCGCTCCGCCGTCCTTTGAACAGACCGGGTGCCGGTGCCAAAGCCGCCCTCCCGCTTGGACGAGAGCAGCCGTCCGTCTTTCCACGCCGGTTCCGTTTCGCAGGAATTGTCCACCGCGAAAACGATGTGATTGTCCTCCCACGCGCCCCGCACACGGATAAAAGGAGCGGAACGGCGGACCTCCCGGCAGGCGTCCACCGCGTTTTCCAGCAGGTTCCCCAACAGGGCGCAGACCTCCGGCTCATTGATGGAGAGACGCTCCGGCACATCCAGCTCCACATCATATAGGAGGGAGCCAGTCGCAGTTTGATAAAAATGCAGACGAAGGTATAGCTGAGAGATCGTGGACACTGGCACAACTTTTCGGCAACACAAAGGTAACTGCGGGAAAGCATAAGCTGAAGGTATCTTTCTTCAGTGATGCTGGTGTGAGCTCAAATGCGTGTGAACTGAACTTTACGATTGACCCCGCCCCGCTGACGCCCTCCATTACCGGCACCGCCGCCAAGACCTATGACGGCACAACTGCCGTTCCCGCAGGTTTGTCCATTACCCTGACGGGCATTGTGGGCAGCGATGACGTGACCGCCACGGCCACCGGCTACGCCTACGACAACGCCAACGCGGGAGAGGACAAGACCATTACCGCCAGCGGCATCACCCTGGAGGGTGACAGCAAGGACAACTATACACTGTCCAGCACCACCGCCACCACAACGGGGACGATCACGAAATCTCAGCCCACCATCGCCTTTATCAGCGGCTATGACCCCAGCAAGACCTATGACGGCCAGACGATCCCCAACCCAACGGCGGAGCAACTTACCATCACCGGCGCGAATTATACTGATGTGACCTTTGAATGGAGCGCCACGCCCAAGGATGCGGGGGCCTACACCCTCACCGCCAACATTAAGGAAACGCCTAATACGGAGAAGGCAAACACTGATCCGCTGGCAGTGACCATCAGCAAGGCCCCCCTGACCGTCACCGGCGTGACCATTCAGACAAGGCCCTATAAACCCACTTATCATACGGCTGAGGTGTCCGGCGTGACCTTTACCGGGCTGGTAAACGGCGAAACACTGGCCCTCGGCGAGGACTACGCCGCCTTTGGCAACTATGATGACCCGAATGCTGGGGAAAATAAGTCTGCTACCATCCTCGTAGAGCTAAAAAGCAGTGCCAAGGCAAACAATTACAATCTCGCCAACAGCTCGGTAAATGCCACCGGCACGATTACCAAGGCCAGCCAGACTGCGCCCAGCATTACCGGCCTGCCCTCCGGCACTATCACCTACGGCGATACCTTTGCCCTGAGCGCCGGAAGCGGTGTAACATGGTCCGCCAGCGGCGCCGCCGCTGTGGACAGTTCCGGCAAGGTCACTGTCACTGGTACAGGTAAAGTGACCATTACCGCAACAAAGCCCGGAGATAACAACCATTATTCGGCGGAAGATCAGATCACCTTTACCGCCGTTCCCAAGGTGCTGACTGTCACCGGCCTGACTGCGGAGGACAGGGCCTATGACGGCACCAATGCGGTAGAGATCACCGATGTGACCCTGAGCGGGGTCGTGACCGGCGATACGGTGTCCGTCAATCTGGCTAACCTGACCGGAACACTGAACGGCTCCGACGTAGGGACCTATACCGCCGTCACCCTGCCCCGGCTGACCCTCACCGGCGGGGCGGCGTCCAACTACACCCTGACCCAGCCTGCGGGCGCGGTTCCGGCCAGCGTGACGATTGAAAAGGCCCTGGCCCTCACCCCCAAGACCGGCGATCTGGCGGTTGCCAACAAGCAGGAGCATACTTACACCTACGGCCTGGGCGCTCTGCGGCCCGATGTGCCGGAGGGCATGAGCCTGGGCAGCACCGCCGTCACCTACGAGCTTGGTCCGGTCAATCTGGGCAGCTACTACGACAGCGGCGCAATGATTGACGGCCAGACCCTCACCCTGCCCATTAAGGCGGTGGAGAGCGACAGCGAAACTAAAATCGGAACCATCACTGTCACCATCCATACCCAAAACTTCGAGGATATGACCGCCACCATCGACGTGCGGAGCGTCAACAAGATCATCCCCACCGGCGGACCCAACCTGAGCGGGAATACCCTCACCTATGGGCAAGCCCTCAGCGCCATTACCCTGTCCGGCAACATGAAGGACGGCGAAACGCCTGTTCCCGGTAAATTTGAGTGGAGCAACCCGGATAACCGGCCTGCTGTGCAGGAAAACTATGCGGCGGCATGGATCTTCACACCGGATGATAACAAAACCTACGCCATTGTCACCGGGACGGCCTTGATCCAGGTCCTCCCGGCTCCCATTACGGGTGTTGTGATCGTGCTGGACCATACGGCGTTCAAGTACGACGGCCAGCCCCACCGCCCCGGCATCACCAGTGTGACGCTGAATGGGACCCCGCTGACGGCGGACGTGGACTACACCGCCGCGATCCCGGAGGGAACGGAAGCGGGCACATATACCGTCACCCTCACCGGCAAAGGCAATTACACAGGAACAGCCACAGCGGTATTTATTATCAATCCTGTGGAGCAGAAACCGCTGGATCAGAAGGACGACGACGGCCACGAGCTGCGGCTGGAGGTGGAAACCGGGCTGTCCACCGTCCCGGAGGCGCTGAAAACAAATGAGCAGTTCAATACGCCGGGGAAGATCGAAACCGCCCTGCGGACCAGAGTGGCCGAGGTGATGTCCAATGTGGGAGAGCAGATCGCGGTGTTCGATGTGACCCTCCAGTACAAGGACGCAAGCGGCGTGTGGCGCAATGTCGATCCCAACCATTTCCCGGCGGAGGGCGTGACGGCGGTCCTGCCCTACCCGGCGGGGACCGGGGCCACCGGCTACACCTTCACCGTCCAGCACCTCATTTCCAGCGGCCCGCAGGCCGGGACGATGGAAACCTTGCCCTATGAGCTGACCGCAGACGGCCTGCGGTGCAAGTTCAGCAGTCTGTCCCCGGTGGCCATCGGCTATCAGACGGCCACAAAGCCCAATCCCCAGCCGAATCCAGGCGGCAACTCCGGCGGTGGCTCCGGCGGCGGGGGCTGGAGTTCCAGCACCTACGCCGTTACTGTGGAGAAGTCGGAGCATGGCAAAGTGACCTCCAACCGCACCAATGCCAGCAATGGCAGCACTGTCACCCTGACCGTCACGCCGGACAGCGGCTATGTGCTGGACACCCTGACCGTCACCGACAGCCGGGGGAACGAGGTCAAGCTGACCGCCCAGAGCGGCGGGAAGTACACCTTCACCATGCCCAGCAGGGCCGTAACGGTGAAAGCCGTGTTCGTTTCCGCTCAGTCCGAGTGGAGGAACCCCTATACCGATGTGGCATCCGGCGCATGGTACTATGACGCGGTACGGTACGCCAGCGAGAACGGCTTGATGGGCGGCTACGGGAACGGCCTGTTCGGGCCGAACGACAACCTATCCCGCGCCCAATTTGCCCAAATCCTCTTTAACAGGGAGGGCAGGCCGGTTGTCAACTACCTGCTGCAATACGGCGATGTGGCGGAGGGCGCGTGGTACACCGAGGCCATCCGCTGGGCCACCAGCCGGGGTATTGTGGGCGGCTACGGAAACGGGATGTTCGGCCCCAACGACAACATCACCCGTGAGCAGTTGGCGGTCATGCTCTGGCGATACGCCGGAAGTCCCGCCGCCACCCATAAGGAGCTGCATTTCAATGACACGGACGAGATCAGCGGCTACGCATTGGAGGCCCTGCGCTGGGCCGTGGAGAACGGTATCATCAGCGGCTACGGCGACGGGCGGTTAGGCCCCCAGGGGCTGGCGACACGGGCGCAGGTGGCGCAAATGCTGAAAAATTACCTGAAAGACGAATAGGCCCCTTTACGAGCGGGACGGTTCTTGCCGTCCCGCTCTTTTGCGGATGAAGGTGCGAATTTTGTAAGAAATTGACGGGTGAACATCCTCAATCAAGCAGTATTCCATGAAACGGAAGGAGGAATCTATGCGGTATCAAGTTTTACTGTTGGATATTTCCGATAAATTGCACCACGCATTAGAATACAGATTTCAAGGAATGGATGTGGATTTCACGCTGGCCCTCACCTATCAGAGCGCCGTACATCTTTGCGCGGGACAGCCATTTCATCTTGTCGTACTCCACTTTCCCGAAGCCGCGCTTTGCAATGAATTTCTCATTGCCTTGCGCCATGCCAGCTATGCACCGGCAATCGTGGTGTTAGATCGGCATGAAGATAAAAGCGCCCGTTCCGCTTTGCAATCCGGCGCGGATGTGTGCATTGGAGCAGATTGGCCGGTTGATCTGGCGGCAGATCAGATCATGGCTCAATTTCGCCGCTATGTGGCCTATACGCATGATAAAGGAACGCAGGTGCGCGATTTCCAGGTCGGTGACATATATATTGATCCGTCACGATGCGTTGTCCGGGTGAAGGAGCGAAGCGTCAGACTGCGCCCCAGGGAGTTTGCGTTGTTACTGTACTTCATGGAACGCCCTGACCGTGTATTGAAGGATGAGCAGATATGCAGAGGCGCATGGAATATGGATTACACACAATCGGTTAGCAGGTCCGTCCATGAGCTGCGGAAACAAATCGAAGCGAATCCTGGGAAACCGTGTTATATCAAGACGGTTTATAGGATGGGCTACCAATTTACCGGGTATTCTGGTGAAACTTGCGATAATTAGGAAAGTTTTAGGAAAGTTTGGGGAAAGTAATAGGAAAAGTGCGTGGTATCATAGCTCCTATCACCAACAGGAGGATGCTGTCATGCAAAAGTGGAATATCGTCAGAAGATTATGCAATAGTGAGAGGCCGCTGTCCCGCGAGGGACAG
>CATABD010000123.1 GCA_949494735.1 uncultured Oscillospiraceae bacterium | reverse complement strand
GGTTCAACTATCTGATGGGGGAGATCGACGCGGCCTATCACGAGGCGGCGCTGAACCTAGGCCTGTCCGACAGCGCGATGCGGATCCTCTATGTCCTGTGCGGGTGCGGCAGCTTCCGCTGTTCCCTGCGGGAGGTGTGCCTGTGCAGCGGGCTGAGCAAGCAGACCGTCAACTCCGCCCTGCGCAAGCTGGAGGGGGAGGGGCTGGCCTTTCTGGAGCCCATAGGGACCAAGGGCAAGGACGTATGCCTGACCGATGCGGGCCAGGCGCTGGCGGAGGGTACCGTGGCGCGGCTCATCGCGGTGGAAGACGCGATCCTGGGCAGCTGGCCGGCCGAGGATGTGGAAAAATACCTTTCCCTGGCGGAACAGTACCTCACAGCCTTCCGAGAGAAGGCAAAACACCTTGGGAACCGCTGACGGGCCCCGGCTGTGCCGGGAGCCGCCGGCAGGTTCAAATTTTTTTCAGGAGCGGGAAACGCCATGATACAGCTATCCGACCATTTCAACTATAAGCGCCTGCTGCGCTTCACTTTTCCATCCATCGTCATGCTGGTATTCACCTCCATCTACGGGGTGGTAGATGGTTTTTTTGTGTCCAACTATGCCGGAAAGACTCCCTTTGCCGCGGTGAACTTCATCTTCCCGGTGCTGATGATTCTGGGCTGCGCCGGGTTCATGTTCGGCACCGGCGGCAGCGCCCTCATCGCCAAAACCCTGGGGGAGGGGGCGAAGGAGAAGGCCAACGGGGTCTTCTCCCTGCTGGTCTATGCCGCCGCCGCGTGCGGCGCGGTGCTGGCGGCGGCGGGCTTTGCCCTTATGCCGGCCATCGCTGCCGGGCTGGGGGCGCAGGGGCAGCTGTTGGAGGACAGCGTACGCTACGGGCGGATCATTGTCCTGGCCCTGCCCTTTTACATCCTCCAGTCGGAGTTCCAGTGCCTGTTTGTCACGGCGGAAAAGCCCAAGCTGGGGCTTGCGGTCACGGTGGCGGCGGGGTCGGTGAATATGGCGCTGGACGCGCTGTTCGTGGGCGTTTTCCGCTGGGGGCTGGAGGGCGCGGCGGTGGCCACCGCCGTCAGCCAGCTGGCGGGGGGCGTAATCCCGCTGGCCTATTTCGGGCGGTGCAACGCCAGCCTGCTGCGGCTGGGCCGGTGCCGCGCGGACGGGGGGGTTCTGCTGAAAGCCTGCGCCAACGGCGCGTCTGAGCTGATGAGCAATATCTCCATGTCGGTGGTCAGTATGCTCTACAACGCCCAGCTCATGGCCAAGGCGGGAGAGGACGGCGTGGCCGCCTATGGGGTGCTGATGTATGTCAGCCTGATTTTCCAGGCCATTTTCATCGGCTATTCCGTGGGGGCGGCCCCCATCGTGGGCTACCACTACGGCGCGGGCAACCGGGAGGAGCTCAAGGGCCTGCTGCGGCGCAGCGCGGTGCTGATCGGCGGGTTTTCCGTGGTGATGTGCCTGGCGGGGGAGGGGCTGGGCAGGCCGCTGGCCGTCCTCTTTGTGGGATACGACCAGGGGCTGCTGGACATGACGGCCCACGCCTTTTCCATCTTCTCCCTCTCCTTCCTGTTCTCCGGGCTGGCCATTTTCGGCTCCTCTTTTTCACCGCCCTGAACGATGGGCTGACCTCGGCGCTGGTCTCCTTTTTGCGCACCATGGTGTTCCAGTGCGCCGCCGTCCTTGTGTTTCCGCTCCTCTGGGGGCTGGACGGGATCTGGTGGTCCATCGTGGCGGCGGAGGTGATGGCGGTGGCGGTGACGCTGGCCTTCCTGGCGGGAAAGAGGAAAAAGTACGGCTATCTGTGAGGGAGCCGCCTTCTCCGCTTGCAATTCCCGGCGAGGTCTGGTATAATCGTTGCAAATTCCGTCTGCCCGCGCCCTTCGGGCTGTGCGCAACTGACTGCAAATGGAGGGGTTAACATGTCTATTAAAATCACCGCCACCAGCACCTGCGACCTGCCCGCGCAGCTGCTGGAGCGCTATCAGATCACCATGGTTCCCCTGTATGTGTCCTTCGGAGGGGGCACTTACCGGGACGGCGTGGACGCCGCCCCCGAGGATATCTTCCGCCACGTGGAGGGTGGCGGGCAGCTGCCCTCCACCTCCGCCGTCAACATCGCCGACTACCAGGAGCTGTTTGCCCGGCTTTCCCCCCAGTATGACAGCGTGCTCCACATTACCATCGGCAGCGAGTTTTCCTGCTGTTACCAGAACGCTCTGGTTGCGGCGGAGGACTACCCCAACGTATACGTGGTGGATTCCCGGAACCTGACGGTGGGCCAAGGCATCCTGGCGCTCAAGGCGGCCCAGGCCGCCCAGCGGGGGGACGGCATTGAGGACATCCTGAAAATGCTGGACGGTATGACTGGCCGGGTGGACACCACCTTCGTGGTGGACAAACTGGACTATCTGGCCAAGGGGGGGCGGTGCTCTTCGGTGGTGGCGCTGGGGGCCAACCTGCTGAAGCTGAAGCCCTGCATCGTCCTCTCCGACGGGAAGATGGCGGTGGGCAAAAAGTACCGGGGCGCTTTCGACAAGGTGCTGCCCGACTACGTGCTGGACCAGCTGTCCGGCAAGGATGTGGATCTGGACCAGATTTTCGTGGTATCCACCCGGTGCGACCCCAGCATCCCGGAAAGCGTGTGCGATATGGTGCGGCAGTTCGGCTTCCGGGAGGTGGTCACCGCCGTGGCGGGGTGCACCATCCCCTGCCACTGCGGCCCCAACACCCTGGGGATCATCTTCCTGCGCAAGTAGAGCCCGCCCCGCCCGAGGGGTGGGGCCGCTGTCCCAGGCCTGCCAAGGGGATCGTCTCCCTGCGTAGGTGGCGGGCCGCCCCGGGGGGCGTTTCACGTGAAACGTTAGTTCTATATCGAGAGATGAAAAAGCCCGTCGCCGGTGATCCGGCGGCGGGCTTTTTCGGGTTCATCCGGCTTTCTGGGTGAGCAGCCCGATAGCGGCCTGGAGCTGGGCGTCGTCCGCCCCGCCCAGGGCCGCGCCCTCGGGAAGGGGCAGCTCTACGTCGGGGGTGAGGCCCTCGCCGATGAGGGAGTGGCCGCTGCCGGTGCAGTAGGCGGCGGTGGACAGCCCCACCCCGCCGCCGTTGAGCAGGGGGAAGGTGATCTGGGAGTATCCCTTGCCGGAGGTGGGCTCGCCCACGATGGGGGCCCCCGCGCTCTCCCGGAGCTGGGCGGCCAGCAGCTCGGCGGCGGAATAGCTGTCCTTGTTCACCAGCACCGCCATGGGCAGGTCCACGCAACTGGCGTCCGACTGGGTGACCGACTCAAACCACCACCGGGGCCTGTGGGTGAACACCGGCCCCTCGGGGAGCAGGTAGTCTAAAATATGCTCCAGCTCGGAGACGTACCCGCCGGGGTCGTTGCGCACGTCCACGATGAGACTGGAGGCCCCCTGCGCCAACAGGGCGTCCACCTCCTGCGTGAAGCTGCCGGCGGAGCCGGAGTAGAAGTTGTCCAGCTTGACGTAGCCCACTCCCCCCTCCAGCAGCTTCCCGCTGGCGGAGGGGCTGTGGACGGCGGCGCGGGTGCACACCGCCTCCCGCACGGCCCCGTCCGCCCCCAGCAGGGTGAGGGTTACCTGGACGCCCGCCTCCCCTCGGATGAGCTCAGAGCCCTGCTCCCGGCCGTCCCCGGCGATGGACTGGCCGTCCACGGCGGTGATGACGTCGCCGGGGACCACCCCCGCCTTGTCCGCGGGGCCGCCCCTGGTCACCGACTGGACCAGCAGGCCCTCCTCCCGCTCATAGGTGACGGTGACGCCCACCCCCACATAGCTGTTGGCCCGGCGCTGGTTGGTGGCCTGGTAGCGCTCCCGGTCCAGGTAATAGGACCAGCGGTCGCCCAGGCCGTCCACAAAGGCGGCCAGCCCCGCGTCCACAGCCTTGCCCAGGTCGGCGTCCGCCTCCACAAAGGCGAACCGGGCCAGCAGGTAGGTCTGCACCATGGTCAGGCCGCTCTTCCCCAGCAGGGCGCACCACACTCCGGCGGACACGGCCAGGGTGAGCACCACCGTGATGAGGATTTTGACCCAGCCTGCCAGCTGCCAGCCCCGCCGCTTGCGGGTGTATACCGTCTGCTCCTCCATGATTGCAAAACCTCCTTGCCGAAAATGGGCCAGGGGCGCGGGTTTTCCCCGCGCCCCTGGGTTTTATGCCGTTGATACGGGCTGCGTGCTCAGCCGCCGTTCATCTTCCCGCCGCTGGGTGAGGTAAAGGTCATGCCGGGATAGAGCTTGAGCACATCGTTGCGCACGCCGTTCACCCGCAGCTCGAAGTGGAGGTGGTTGCCGGTGGAGCGGCCCGTGGAGCCCACGTAGCCGATGATCTGGCCCTTCTGCACGGTCTGCCCCTCCTGGACGATGGGCACCTGGTTCTGGTGGGCGTACAGGGTGGCGTAGCCGCTGCCGTGGCTGATGATGCAGTAGTAGCCGTAGGACGAGGCGTTTTTGTTCTTGTTCACGGTGGTGACGATGCCGGTCTTGGCGGCGTAGATGGGGGTGCCGCCGGGGGCGGGTATGTCGGTGCCGGTGTGGTTGTCCCGCTTGCCGGTGAAGGGGTCGGGGCGGCTGCCGAACAGGGAGGAGATCTTATACCGCCCGGGCAGGGGCCAGTACCAGTCGCCGCTGGTCATGTTGGCGTTCTGCTGGGCTTCCAGGGCGGCCAGCTGGGCGGCGTATTTGCGCTCGGCCTCCTTCAGCTCCTTATTGATCTGGGCCTCGCTGTCCGCCAGCAATTTGGCCTTGGCGGCGTACTCGCTCTCGGAGGCGGCGATCTGGCTGAGCAGGGCCTGGGCCTGGGCGCGCTGATCCTCCAGCTCGGCCTTGCGCGCTTCCAGATCCTGCTGCACCTCGGCCTGGGCGGCCCGTCCGGCGGCCAGGTCGTCCCGGGCCGCCCCTAGCTGGGCCTGGGTGGCGTTGAGCTGGTCGATGATGCGGTTGGAGTAGTCCATGATGTCGGTGATAATCATGGCGGAGTCCAGCATCTCGGCGAGGCTGGACGCCTCGAACAGGATGGACAGGTAGGACGTGCCCCCCGTCTCCTCCATCCAGCGCACCTGGCGGTAGAACTCCTGGTACTGCGCCTCTTCCTGCGCCTCCAGGCGCTGTATATCGGCCTCCTTTTCGGCGATCTGGAGGTCGTACCGGTCCAGCAGGGCCTGGCTGGTGTTGATCTCCTCCTCGGTGAGCACCACCTGGCTCTGGATGAGCTCCACCTGGGCCTCGGCCTGGCTGAGGTCGTCCCGGATCTCGGCCAGCCTGGCCTGGACCTCCTTCTTCTGGGCCTGGATGTCGCTGAGATCGTCCTTGATGTTCTGGATATCCTGCTTGGTCACGTCGGCATAGGCGATGGCGGCCAGAGCGGACGCCAGCAGGGACAAAAGCAGCACCGCTGCCAGCACGATGACGATGATTCGCTGGGTCTTTTTATTCATAGCGGCCTCCTGACAAAGCGGGTCAGACGTGAAGGAACTTGCGGATGGCGAAGCTGGAGCCCAGCGCGCCGATGATGGAGCCGGCCAGCAAAAACACCTGGAGCACCCGGGTCCAGATGAACCGGAAATCCAGCAGGGTAAACAGGGTTGTGGCGCCGTTCTCCGTCAGCGCCCTGCACACGGCGGCATACGCCCCCCACTGGAGGAAGAAGGCGGCCAGGGCCCCCATCAGCCCCAGGATCAGCCCCTCCACGATGAAGGGCCAGCGGATGAAGCCGTCGGTAGCGCCGCACATCTTCATGATGGCGATCTCCTCCCGCCGGGAGAAGGCGGCAAGGCGGGTGGTGTTGGAGATGATGAACAGCGACACCGCCGCCAGGATGCCGATGAGCACCCAGGCCAGAGCGGTGACGGCGTTGCGCACTGCCACGAAGCCCTCGGCCACCTTGCTCTCCGCCCGGTAGTTTGCCACGCCGGGCAGGGCCCGCACCGCGTCCACCGTCTCGGTGAACCGCTCCAGGTCGGCCACGCGGACGGACAGCCGGTCCCGAATCACCCCGTCGGGCAGGTTGGCGTACAGCCCCTGGTGCTCCCGGCCCTCCAGGAATTTGGCCTTGGCCTCGTCGGCGGAGATGAAATCCACCTGCGCCACGTTGTCCACCTGCCGCACCCGCTCCATCAGCTGCTCGATCTGCTGGCGGGAGAAGGACTCGTCCACGTAGACCAGAAACTCGTTTTCCTCCTCCAGGCGGCTGAGCTGCTCGTCCACGTTGACGGCCAGCAGGGAGAAGGAACCCATGATGATGAGGCAGGCCACGATCATGCACACCGCGGCGAAGGACATCAGGCCGTGGGAGAAGATGCTCACAAAGCCCTCTTTGATGAAATAGCCCAAGTTGAATTTTCTCATGCCCTGTAGTAGCCTCCCTGACCGTCCCGTATCATCTCGCCGTCCTTGATGGCCACCACCCGCTTGGAGAAGCGGTTGACCAGGTCCCGCTCGTGGGTGACCACCAGCATGGTGGTGCCCATGGCGTTGATCCGCTCCAGCAGCGTCATGATCTCCAGGGAGCGCCGGGGATCCAGATTGCCGGTGGGTTCGTCGGCGATAATCATGCTGGGGTTGTTCACCAGCGCCCGGGCGATGGCCACCCGCTGCTGCTCGCCGCCGCTCATCTCGTTGGGGAAGGCGTCCTCCTTGCCGTCCAGCCCCACCAACTCCAGCACGTAGGGGATGCGCTTGCGCATCTCCCGGCTGCTGGCGCCCACGGTGCGCATGGCGAACTCCAGGTTGCCCTGCACCGTCTTTTTCTCAATGAGCCGGAAATCCTGGAAGATGACGCCCAGGGTGCGCCGCATGTGGGGGATCTGCCAGCGGCGGATGTTGTTCAGGTTATAGCCGTTGACGATGACCCGGCCGTGGGAGGCGGTGACCTCCGCGGTGAGCAGCTTGACGATGGTGGACTTGCCCGAGCCGGACGGGCCCACCAGGAATACGAATTCCCCGTCCTCAATGCGCAGGTTGATCCCCCGCAGGGCCTTGGTGCCGTTGTCGTATTCTTTATGTACGTCGATCAATCGTATCATGGGCCCGCATCTCCGTGTCATAGTCAAGGTCTTGCCCATCCCCGCGCGGACGGAATCATCTTTATATTATATCGGGTTCCCCCGGGCATGTCAACCGGGAAGGGCGGCTTTCCAAAAATACCCGCGGGACGGACGGAGGGAATGTTTGGGGCGGGGGGCGCATAGGTGTGGGTGAGGTGATGGACGTGGTGGGCCAGATAGAGCTGCGCCGGGAGAAGGGGCGTTTCCGGCTGGAGGAGGTATGGCTGGGGCCGCTGGCGGTGATGCGGGCGGCGGTGTATGAGCCGGAGGGGCTGGCCCCCTGGCGGCTGGCGCGGCGGCTGCGCCGGGCGGAGCGGGCGCTGGCGCAGGCGGGGGC
>CATABD010000122.1 GCA_949494735.1 uncultured Oscillospiraceae bacterium | reverse complement strand
CTCTCACCCGCCGCCACCGCGCCCCTTTGAGGCAGGAGCCCCATGGCAGGGAGACCACAGCAGGTATTGGATATACTGCGCAAATAAAAACCGGGGCCGCCGTATAAGCTGGGCGTCCCCGGTTTTTGCTTGCCTGGGCGTTCAGCGCGGGGGGATGGCCAGGGAAAATTAATCCGCCGAAAAACATATGGCTGCATGGATGATTGATTACTTGAATTTTTTCCGTGCATACTATATAATTGACGCAACGAGACCGGCATGACTGTTCATGGAGGTAAACAATGAAATTTGCTGAAAAGGTTATTGATATTCCAAACGCCTTTGCCCCCAACCCGCTGATCGGCGAAGAGCTCCCCCATTATTACTGTGAGGAAACCATGCGCGTGCGCACCGGGGACGACTATATGTCCCCAATTGAGGATATCTATGATGCGTGCAGGTGGCCCACTGAGCGCAACGCCTTTTTGCTGCTGGGGCATAAAGGATGCGGAAAAAGCACCGAGCTGAACCATATGTCGGCCAGGCTGAGGGAGGACGGCTATCAGGTTTTCACCATCGGGTGCGGGGTTGATTTGGATTTAAACAACCCGCTTTATGCGGATCTGCTGATCCTGATGGGGGAGGCGCTGCTCAAAATTGCGGAAAGAACGGGCTGCGTCCTGGATGCGGACACGGTGCAGACCGTGCGGGAATTTTGGACGGCTGATTTGGAGAAGTGCACGACCGTTACCGATGGGGCCGCAATTCAACTTGAGGGCGGCGCTTCGGCGGAAACGCCCGGCCCGATTGCGTCGCTGCTCAAAATATTTGTTAAAATCAAGGCGGACTTGAAATTTAATGAGGAAAACCGGACTATTTATAGGGAAAAGGTGGCAAAGCGCGCCGGGGAGTGGATATGGGCGCTGAAAAATGTCGCGGATAAGATTACGGAAAAGCTGGACGGAAAGCAGCCGATCATCATTTTCGAGGATCTGGACAAACTCAATCCCGAGGACGCTTGGAAGGTATTCTATCATTACGCCAAAACCCTGACAGGCGTCCCCATTCCTGTGGTCTATACGTTTCCGATTGCGCTTTCCTACGATCCCAGGTTTTCCGCATTGGATGGATTTTTTGTCCCCAAAACGCTGCCGATGATTAAGCTGGAGAACATTGATGGAACCCGTTATGACGCGGGATATGACATGATTTTGGAGATTATTGAAAAACGGACCCATAAGGAGCTTTTTGCGGAAAACGTATTGGAAGACCTGATTGCCAAAACCGGCGGTTCGCTGCGGGACCTGTTTTTTGCGATCAACACCGCCGCCCAGAGGGCCGTGCGGCGAAAGAGCGGGGTAATTGAATCGGAGGATGCGGACAAGGCTTTGGAACAGTTAAAAACCTCGCTGACACGCCGCATTGAGCAAAGGCATTACGCTTTCCTGGCGGATATCTTTAAAGGGAACCGGGAGAGAATTGAGGACCGGGAGATGCTCTTGGAAATGCTCCAGGCAAATACTGTCTTAGAATACAATGGGCGGCGCTGGCACAATGTGCACCCGCTGGTCGTCCAATTTTTAAAGGATCAGGGACTGGTTTAACATGATTGACAATACCGCCGCCTACCAGACGGTGGGCTGGATTTTGGACCATTCCGACAACGGCTTTTTCTCGTTGATTGCGTCCGAGGCAATGCAGCGACGGGTGGTCGGCTTCTATAAGAATTCAAACGTCGCGGTTTATGACTATCTTTCCCGTCAGGAAGAGTATACGTTCCAGGCGCTTGAGGATTGGATTGCCTCCCAGCCGGATAAGGATGCGTATTTTCTGCTGAACTTTCAGCGGGCGCTTTCCGATGAAGAGGTGCTGAAACGGCTGAATTTCAGCCGGGATATGCTGTGGAAACTCAATAAAAACATCATATTCTGTATGACAAAGGGCGCGGATGATCTTTTAAACGGGAAGGCGTATGATTTTTATTCCTATATGAAGCTGGTCGTGGTGTTTCAGGATGAGCTGGCCGCAATGCGGGAGGCCCCGCCCATTAAGGATATGATGGGACAGCCCCAAGGCGGGGATGAGAGCCCGGAACCTGTGATAGAAAATTACGGCCAGTGGCCGGAAGAAAGGCAGTTGGCCTATGCGATTTCATTGTCAAACCAGGCGGAGCTGCTGACCCGCAAATGCAGGTACGCTGACGCGAGGCGGCTGCTGGAGGCGGTGCTGAGCATCAGAACTGCCGTTTTGGGCGGCGAGCATCCCGATACGGCGAGGACGTATGACCGTATCGCCGGCGTATATAGGGCTCAGGGATGGTACGATAAGGCGCTGGAATATTGCCGGAGGGCGTTGGAAGTCAGGGAGGAGACATTGGGGCATGGGCATCCCAATATAGGAGCAACCTACAATAATATGGCTGGCGCCTATAAGGACCAGGGGCAGTATGATAAAGCGCTGGAATGTTATGAAAAAGCATTGGCTATCACTGAAAAAGCGTTGGGCTCTGAACATCCAAATACAGCGGCTGTCTATAACAATATGGCTGGCGCATATGAGGCTCGGGGAGAGTATGGAAAAGCGCTGGAATATTATGAGGAGGCATTAAACATTAAAGAGAAAGCGTTGCCTCCCGAACACCCGGATTTAGGAGCAGCCTACAATAATATAGCTGGTGTATACATGGATCAGGGGGAATATGGTAGAGCGCTGGAATATTATGAAAAGGCATTGACGATTACTGAAAAGGCATTGGGGGCTGAACATCGGGATACAGGGACAGCCTATAATAATATAGCTGGCGTATATGAAGCCCAAGGAGAATATGAGAAAGCGTTGGAGTACTATGAGAAGGCACTGGCCATCAGAGAAAAGGTTTTAGGGCCTGGGCATCCCAACACAGGCGCGTCCTACAATAACATAGGCAGCGTATATAAAGCTCAGGGGGAATACGTCAAGGCATTGGAATATTACGAGAAGGATCTGGCGATCTGCGAACGGGTGCTGGGTTTTAGACACCCAAGTACAGGAACAAGCTACAACAATATAGCTTCCGTATATGTGGAGCAGGGGGAATTTGCCAAGGCGCTGGAATACTATGAGAAGGCGCTGATTATTGCTGAAAAGACATTAGGGTTTGGACATCCGAACAGGGGGATTATCTGTAATAATATAGCTGGCGTATATAAAATTCAGGGA
Organism: uncultured Oscillospiraceae bacterium; assembly: GCA_949494735.1. Taxonomy (GTDB): domain Bacteria; phylum Bacillota; class Clostridia; order Oscillospirales; family Oscillospiraceae; genus Enterenecus. Next base: position 4,506 of record CATABD010000122.1, on the reverse strand, counting down.
GAGTATGCCAAGGCGCTGGAATATTTTGAGAAAGCGTTAGATATTAAAGAAAAAGTGCTGGGGTCTGAACATCCCAGTACAGGAACAGCCTATAATAATATTGCAGGCGTATATAAGGCTGAGGGAGAGCATGCCAAGGCACTGGAATACTACCAAAGGGCGCTGGCGATCAATGAAAAGGCTTTAGGGCCTGAGCATCCTGGCACAGGAGCGACATACAATAACATTGCGGTCGTATATGAGGCGCAGGGAGAGCATGCCAAAGCGCTGGAGTATTACAAGAAAGCAGCGGCAATCAGCGGGCGGACGCTGGGTGCAAACCATCCGGACACGGCGATTACCAAGTCCAATATCGCCGGCCTATATATGTCGCTGGGTGAGTATGCCAAGGCGATTGACTACTATGAGGACGCGCTGGCTGTCTTTCAAGCGAAATTAGGCTCGAAGCACCCCAACATAGTGTATGTGCGCAATCAAATTGAGCAATTAAAGAGTAAGGAGCAAAACAGCCCATAGCGGCATTTGCTTTGACAGCACGCCTCCGCCATGGCGGACTGCGCATTTTGTTCCGGGACAAACCAAATGGAAACACTTCGCGGCCAGGTCTATAGGACCTGGCCGCTTTTTCAGCCGTTTGGAAAATTGCGTGGGCAGGAGGTTTGCGGGTCACGCCCTGGCTGCATGCTGCCAGTCTTTTGCCGCATATTAATTATGTATCAGATCGACTCTTTCCTGTAAAATGTTACCACATTCTACAAAAGGAGATTATGAGACATGAATACATACGGCTATGTACGGGTGTCCACCCAGGAACAGAATGAGGAACGCCAGATGATCGCCATGCGGCAGCTGGCCATCCCCAGGAAGAACCTTTTTATGGACAAACGGTCAGGCGCGGACTTTGAGCGGCCGCAATATCTCAAGCTGGTGAAAAAATTGAAGCCGGACGATTTGCTTTACATCAAAAGCATCGACCGGCTGGGGCGCAATTATGAGGAAATACAGAACCAATGGCGCATGCTCACCAAGGACAAGCAGGTGGACATTGTGGTGCTGGATATGCCCCTGCTGGACACCCGCAGGGGAAAGGATCTGATGGGAACCTTCCTCAGCGATGTGGTGCTGCAGGTGCTGTCCTTCGTGGCGGAGCACGAGCGCACCAATATCCGCCAGCGGCAGGCGGAGGGCATTGCGGCCGCCAAGGCCCGGGGCATTCGGTTCGGACAGCCGGCGCGCGTCCTGCCGGATGAGTTCGAGGAGCTGCGCCGGGCATGGAGGGAGGGCCGGATGTCCCTGCGGGAGGCGGCATGTGCGTGCGACATCCCAAAGTCCACCTTTTATGATGCGGCGATCCGCTCGGAGCGGACTGTGAAGCAGCAAAAAACCTGTCCGTAAAGGTATACCTGCTCGGACAGGTTTTTTAAATTTTTTCTGCCGTGCACACTTTACTTATCGGCAGTTCCCAGAGAAAAAATAATCACTTTTTCAAAAAATTTTTTCTGTCCGGGCAGGTATACTTGCCCGGACGGAACTGTTTTTTGTGCGTTCAAAGGAAACTGACATGCCGGATATTTCCACCAAACCCGGCAAAACGGTATCAGGGATAAATGGGCGGCGGCCGGGAGATTACCGGCAAGCCCGCCGCGCTGTATCAGATTTGGCGGCCCGCAGGATGCGGGCGGGGAGCTTTCAGGAGATTTGACTATGCTTTGCATCACCCTTTTGCCCGGTGATTACTTCACCGTGGACAATGACACGGTCATCCAGTTTGACCGGCTCAGCGGCGAGCGCGTCCACCTGACCATCCATGCGCCCAAGACGGTGCCCGTTTTACGGGGAGAGGTGCTGGAACGGCAGGGGGGCAAGCGCCCGGACTGCGTGGCCGATGTCTCCCCCCGCTATGTGCACCAGCTGCCCTGGGACCACAAAAAGAAACAGGCCCTGGCGGAGCTGCGCGCCGTCCTGGACGGGATGGGGGACGGCCCGGAAGCCCGCGCCGCACGGGAAAAGCTGTCCGCCATCTTTCCGCAGGCCCAGCGGCCTTGAACCCAAAAAGGAGAACATCATGGCCCAAGGTTCTTTAAAACCGAACATGTCCTCTGTCCCCGGCGGAGACGCGCGGCTGGAGGTTCAAGATTATCTCCAGTGCGTGGCCGAGGAGATCAATTCCCGGCTTTCGCCGCTGGACGCCGCCGACAGCCAGGAGCTGCTGGCCGGGTTTGTGTCCTCTTTGTTCCTCTCCAGCGCAAAAAGGGCCCAGGGGGAGGCCCGCCGCCAGAGGCAGGCGGAGGGCATCGCTGCGGCCAAGGCCCGGGGGACCCGGTTTGGGCGGGCCCGAAAGCCCTTGCCGGAGAATTTTGACGCCTGCTGCGAGGCATGGAGAAACGGAGAAATGACCCTCACCCAGGCGGCCGATGCCTGCGGTATGGTGCGCGCCTCCTTCCAGAGGGCCATGGCCCGGAGGGCGCAGCCCACGTAATTCACACGATTTCAGCCGGTTGCGCGAACCGGATGAAATATAGTCCCGCGATACGCCCCGGCAGTCTGGCCAGATACCGGGATACGGCGCACCATCCAATGTGCCGGAGCACGGACGCACCGGCACGACGATCAGCGAACCCCCTAAAAACATTTTATTGAAAGGAAGCATTAAAATGCGTATTCAGCACAATATTATGGCCATGAGTGCCTATCGGAACTACACCAACAACGTGTCCGCGATGAAGAAGAACCTGGAGAAGCTCTCCTCCGGCTACAAGATCAACCGCGCGGGCGATGACGCCGCCGGCCTGGCCATTTCCGAGAAGATGCGCGCCCAGATCACCGGCCTGGAGACTGCCCAGAAGAACGCGAAGGACGGCATCTCCCTGGTGCAGACCGCCGAGGGCGCCCTGACCGAGGTTCACGATATGCTCAACCGTATGGTGGAGCTGGCCACTATGTCCGCCAACGGCACCTACGACAACACCACCGACCGCGCCCAGCTCCAGAAGGAGATGGACCAGCTGCGCTCCGAAATTGACCGCATCGCCGACAGCGCCAACTTCAACGGCATCAAGCTGCTCAATGGCGAGATGGACGGTTCGGACAAGATTACCGAGGCCAGTATCGTGGGCGTTGCAGTATCTGCTGTCAACGATGGCGACCAGGACGCCGCCGCCGGAGCCGCCGGTGTGTACGAGATCGACCTGAAGGACCTGGTGGTCACCAACGATGGTGCTGCCGGCTCCGCCATGACCGTCACCATTACGGTTGGCGGCCAGAAGGTGCTTGAGTTCGCGGGCACCGGCGCCACTATGGACGGCGCCAAGATTTGCGGCACGGGCCACACCGCCGCGACACAGATTGCCATCGATGGCATCAGCTATAACGTCAGCGTTTCCGGCACCAAGATCACCCTCACCGGCGTCAGCGTGCCCACCAGCACCGCGAGCTTCTCCACCAAGCTGGATGCGACGGTCAGCGCCGGCGGCGCCGCCCTCAACAACGGCTACGACCTCTCCGTCCACGTGAAGACCGCGCCGGAAGTTGCCGGTGTGCAAAAGCTGGCCCAGGGCAAGTTCACCCTGGATAAAGCGGACGTTGCCGACGGCGCCAAGCTGACCATCGGCGGCCAGACCTATGTGTTTGCCGTGGGCAAGGACAGCGAGGCGAAGGCGGGCGACGGCGAGACCCTTATCGACCTGACGAAGGTGGATAAGGACGACCCCAACCTGCTGAAGAAGGCGGTTGAGAAGCTGACCCAGCAGGACAACGCCAAGTTCCACATCACCACCAACAATGTGGCGGACGGGACGACCAGCGTTGAGGTGCACCTGACCGAAAAGGCGGACGCGGTGGACTACAAGACCGAGTGGGATCTGAAGGGCACCACCGCTGCTGCCGACGGCAAATGGAACAGCAAGGTGGGCAGCACCGATACCACCACCGGCGTTGTGACCAAGCAGGCCGCACCCACCGTGACCAAGGGTGACCCCAAAAAGGGCCTGACCCTGCAGATCGGCGACACCGCCGACAGCTGGAACCAGCTGAAGGTGAACATTGGGGATATGCACTGCACCTCCCTGGGTATCGACGCGGGCGCCATCAACATCGCCGACCAGGCCAGCGCGGCTACCGCCATCGACAAGATCAAGGCCGCCATCAATAAGGTGTCCGACGTGCGTGGTACTCTGGGCGCCACCCAGAACCGCTTGGACCACACCATCAACAACCTGTCCGTGATGACCGAGAACATCCAGGACGCCGAGTCCACCATCCGCGACGTGGACGTGGCCGAGGAGATGATGGCGTACACCAAGAACAACATCCTGATCCAGTCCGCCCAGGCGATGCTGGCCCAGGCCAACCAGGTGCCCCAGGGCGTCCTCCAGCTGCTGCAGTAAGAAGCGCGAGGATAGCCGCATAGGGGAGCTTGGACCGAAGCGAGGGCGAAAGCCCAGCGCCGCATAGCGGCGTGGGTTTTGCCCGAGTCGCAGGGAAAGCGACCCGGCTATGCGCCCAATC
>CATABD010000121.1 GCA_949494735.1 uncultured Oscillospiraceae bacterium | reverse complement strand
CTGCCGACGTCCGGCAGGGCCGCTTTCCTGTGCGCTGTCTGCTGCGTCTTTTGCCGCCCGCAGCGGACAGGGCGCCCCGCCGCGTTACGACAGCGCCTGGCCAAACACTTTCACCAGCTGCTCCTGGTGGAAGGGCTTTTCCACAAAACCCCTGGTACCGATTGCCTTGGCCCGCTCGAAGGTGTCGCCATAGGCCAGGGAGGAAATCATCACAATCCTGGCGTCCGGGTCGCTTTTCAGGATCATTTCCGCCGCATCCAGCCCGTCCATCCCCCGCATGATGATATCCATGGTCACAAGATCCGGCTTCACCACGCCATACTGCTCAATGGCCTCTTCCCCGCTGCGGCAGTATGCCGCCACCTCATAGTCCGTCCCCTTCAAAACGTCCTCCAGCTGGACTCTGACCAGCCTGGAATCGTCCACCACCATAACCCGCTTGCTCATCCCAAATCCTCCTTCCCTGCGGCGCTGTCCTCCTGGGGGGCAGGCCACATGATGAATCAGATGCGCGCCCTTGCTGTGCTCGTCGGCATAGGTGAGCACAAATTGCGCCTCCTGCCCCTCCGGCTCATAGCGCCCGTGGTAAAATGTGGGCGTGCCGAAATGGGCAGACACCTGGGTGGCCTGGAACATGGCCCCCGCCACCTTGCCGCACAGCACGTTGAGATACTCCTTGCTGAACTCCTCCAGATCCTCCGCCGTCACCGTCTCCTCATGGAAGGAGTTGCCCGCCATGCGGGCCAGCAGGCTGGTGTCGGCGCACAGGGTCAGGCTGGTGGAAAAGCCCTTGTCAAAGGTGATGTGCACGGTGCAAAGGTCCTCCCCCAGGGGCTGCTCCCCCTGGTGCAGGCGCACCCCGGCGGTCCGCTCCGTCACATCCTGGAGGGCCTTGTCCAAAATCCGCTCCAGTTCCTCCCTGGTCATGGCGGTATTCATACCCCAGCCCCCCCTCCGTTCTGTCCAAACTGGGCCTCCTGTTTTTGCCCTTCTCCATCCAGCACCCGCCGGATGCGGCTGAGCAGGTCGTCCGGGGCAAAGGGCTTTAAAATATAATCGCTGATCCCCAGGGTGATGCCCTCCAGCACTGAATCCTTGTCCTCCATGGCGGTGAGCATAATCACCGGGATATCCGCCCGGTCCTTCATGTCGCGGATCTCCCGTAAGGTCTCAAAGCCGTTTTTGGGCGTCATGCGAATGTCCAGGAGGATCAGGTCCGGCTTCACCCGCTCCAGGTACCGCAGCGCCCGCACCCCTGAATTCACCGTGATTACATCATAGTATTTCTCCAGGGTATCCGTTATCCGCAGTAAAATGGTAGCCGCGTCATCCACCGCCAAAATGCGTTTCCTGCCGTCCTTTGCGCCGGTCTCTATCATGTTCACCCTTCCTCCTTTTCAAGCCTTCCCAGAAGCCCGCCCAAAAGCGCCTCGGCATTGTCGTCCTCATACAGCTTCAGCTGCCCCTGGATCTCCCGCAGGCTGTCCTCCGCGTCCTGGGGCAGCGCGCAGCGCAGCAGGGCCTCCACCATCCCGGCGCACTCCCTTGAGCGGAAATCCTGAAGCTCGCCCAGGGCCGCGCCCACCCGCTCCCGCAGCTCCTGGGGGGAGAGGGGGAGCTTTTCCCCCTGGGCCTCGTTCTGCCTCCGCCCCTCCAGGAACTGCCCGATCTGGTCCAGCAGCGCCTCATGGGCCTCCAGCAGCCGGGGGAAGTGCTGGGCGATAAACGCGGTGTCGCCCTGGGCGGCGGCGTTCTCCTGGGCCCGGGCCAGGTTGGACACTTCCATGGCCCCAATATTGGCGGCGGCGCTTTTGAGTGCGTGGACCTGCGTGCGGTAATCCGGCAGGTTGGAATCCTTCAGTTCCTTCAAAAGCCCGGTCTTGCGCCGGCCGTCCATGTAATACAGCTCCAGCAGCTCCACAAAGCCCGCCTCGTCCCCGGTGTAATAGCGCGTGGCCGTGTCCATATCGATCCCCACGATGGGGAAGGCCGACGGGTTCAGGGCGGGGCGGCCCTCCTCCCCGCCGTCCCCGGACTGCCGCCGGTCCTCCGGCACCCAGCGGGCCAGCAGCTGGGCCAGCTCCCCTCGGTCCAGGGGCTTGGCGATGAAGTCCTGGAAGCCGCAGTCCAAAAACTTCTCCCGCATCCCCTCCATGGCGTTGGCGGTGAGGGCGATCATGGCCGGGGCCTTTCCATTCTCCCCGCACTGCCGGCGGATGATCGTCGCCGCCTCAATGCCATCCATCATGGGCATCATATGATCCATGAAAATGATGTCGTAGCGCTTTTGCCGCACCAGCTCAATGGCCTCCGGCCCGCTCTCCGCCTCGTCCAGGTCAAAGGCGTAGCTCTTCAAGAAGCCCCGGGCCACTTTGCGGTTGATGACGTTGTCGTCCACCACCAGCACCTTCACCCCAGGGGCGGTAAACGCCTCCGCCCGTTCCAGCTCCGCCCGGGACACCTCCGGCACCTCCGCAATGGTGCGCCGGTCCACAATCTTCTGGGGGATCGTGATAATAACCGTGGTACCCTCGCCGTAGACGCTCTCCACACGGATCGTTCCGCCCATCAGCTCCACCAGGTGCTTGACAATGGCCAGCCCGAGCCCGGTGCCCTCCACGCTTCGGTTGCGCTTGGAGTCCACCTGGCGGAAGTCCTCAAAGATTTTGTTCAGATCCTCCTTCCGGATGCCGCAGCCGGTATCCTCCACCCGGAAGGTAATCAGCTCCTCGTCCCCGTTAGGGCCCGGCTCGCCGGTGACACAGGCCCGGACATAGCCCTCCTTGGTGAACTTGATGGCGTTGTTGATGATATTAATCAAAATCTGCTTGATCCGCCCCTCGTCGCCGTTGTAGCGGCAAGGGATTGTGTCGTCGCACTCGTACTTCATGATGATCCCGCGCTTGGAGGCCGCCATATCCATCATGCCTACCACCTCGCCCACTACGGTTTTCAGGTGGTAGTCAGTGTACACCAGCTCCATTTTTCCCGCCTCCACCTTGGACAGGTCCAAGATGTCGTTGATGATGGCCAGCAGGTTTTTGGCGGCGGACTGCACATCCTTGGCGTGGGCATAGATGGCCGAGTCCCGGCACTCCTCCATAATGATATCGTTGAGACCGATGATAGCGTTCATGGGTGTGCGTATCTCATGGGACATGTTGGCCAAAAACTCGCTCTTGGCAATGTTGGCCTTTTCCGCCTGCTGGCGCACCCGCTTGATCTCATTGATGTACGCCTTGATGTCGGTCATGTCCAGGATCAAAATGACGCAGCCCTGCTTCTGCCCGTTTTCGTCCATGATCTGTTTGCTGTGGCACTCGTAGTTCTGCCCGTTGATGGAAAAACTCCAGGGAATGTGCTCGTTGAGCATCTCCTCCCGGAAATCCTCCACCACCCGGATATTCTCCCCCAGCTTGTGGGCGGGCAGGCTGGCGAAAATGTTGGCCGCCGCCCGGTTGTAACTCACCAGCCGGTCGTGGTCGTCCAGGGCGATCACGCCGTCCCCCAGGCTTTCCAGCACCTTCTCCGCCGCCAGGTGCCGGAAGTCGTAGTTGCGGCGGCTCCACACCACGATGACCACCATGGACATGGCGATTGCCAGTGTCACCGGCGTCAGATCGAACACGTTGGCCAGCTTGAACACATAGGCCACCAGCACAATGACGGGCAGGGTGGAGATGACCAGGATCGTCTGATACTGGCGGCTGACCTCCCGGTCCGAGCGCAGGCGGATGGCCCGCACCAGGGTGAAAATACAAAGCGCATAGGGGATGATGATGCGAGTAACCATGAACAGCATATACAGCGGCCCGTAGGAAATGCTGACATAGTGGAAGCCGTCCGCAGTGGACAGCCACTCAAACTCCCGGTAAAACAGGCCGTTCCAGTTGAAAAATACCGTGGGCAGAATCAAGAAATTGATAATCCCAAGCACGCGCAGCAGCTTTTTGGGCGGAGTGGCGTAGCAATAGGTGTAGATAAACCAGCAGTAGCACAGCGGCACAAAGGCGGAGCCCACGTTTTCCATCGTCACCGCCGCCACAGCGGCCTCCACGGTGGGAGCGGTCAGCTCCAGCAGGTAGCCTACATTCTGCACCAGCGAGCCGCACATGATAAAAATCAGCAGCTTCTGTTCCCGCGCCCCGTCCCCGTTGAGCAGGAGAATCAGGGCCACAAAAATGAGGCATGTGCCCAGACATTCCAGTATTATGACAAGGTTTACCATTTTGTCCACCCGCCCGTATCCTGATTCATATTCGGGGGCCGCGCGCGGCAGCTTTTGCCGACAATAACAATAGTACATTTTGGCCACGATGTCAAGGAGTATCCCCCCCCATCGCCCTCCCCTCCCGGCGGCAGGCCGGGAGGGAATGGCGCGGCGCCCTTCGGGGAAAAATGCACCCATCAAACAGGGGAGGCGGTTAAAATGCGGGCTGAAGTAATACAGGGGATTCTGATTCCCTTTTGGGGGACCGTTTCGGGGGCGGGGTGCGTACTCTTCATGCGCAGCGGACTGCGCCCTGCCGTCCAGCGGGCGCTCACCGGCTTTGCGGCGGGGGTTATGGTGGCGGCATCCGTCTGGAGCCTGCTGGTCCCCGCCATGGAGCAGGCGGGGGATATGGGGCAGCCCGCATTTCTCCCCGCAGTGGTTGGATTTTGGCTGGGCATCCTGTTTCTTCTGGCGCTGGACCGAACGGTCCCCCATCTCCATCAGAACAGCAGCCAACCGGAAGGCCCCCATTCCCATCTGAAAAGAACCACCATGCTGGTGCTGGCCGTCACCCTCCACAACATCCCGGAAGGCATGGCAGTGGGGGCGGTGCTGGCGGGCTGGATGGCGGGGGAACAGGCCATTTCCGTCACGGGGGCTTTGGCCCTGTCCATCGGTATTGCCGTCCAGAACTTCCCGGAAGGGGCTATCATTGCCCTCCCCCTCCGGGGAGCGGGCGTCCGCAGGCGTCGGGCGTTCCTTTGCGGCATCCTGTCCGGGCTTGTGGAACCCATCGCCGCCGCCCTCACCATCTGGGCGGCGGGGCTGATTCTTCCCTGGCTGCCCTATCTGCTCAGCTTTGCAGCCGGGGCCATGGTCTATGTCGTGGTGGAGGAGTTGATCCCGGAAGCATCCGCTGGGGCCCACTCCAACCTGGGAACGCTGTTTTTCGCGGCCGGGTTCACCCTCATGCTGGCGCTGGACGTGGCTCTGGGCTGACCCCCCCGGCTCCTGCCTCAAAGGGGCGCGGTGGCGGCGGGTGAGAGGCTGCGGTAGTGGAGCCAGACGGTGGGCAGGACTTGGTCCAGGGCGTACCGGGCCACGTATTCCCGGGCGCGGGCGGCCAGGGCGCGGCGCAGCTGCGCCGAGGCCAGCAGCGCCGCCACCTGCCCGGCGCAGGCCCCCGCGTCCCCGTAGGGGTAGAGCAGGCCCGTCGTCCCGTGCTCTACCAGGTCCCGGTGGCCCTTCACGTCGCTGGCCACCACCGGCAGCCCCGCGTACATCGCTTCCATCACGTTGAACGGCAGGCCCTCGCTCCGGCTGGCGCTCACCGCCGCGTCCGCCATGGCGTACCACGCCGGGATGTCCCCCACCTGCCCCGGGAACACCACCCGCCCCGCCAGCCCCAGCCGCCCTGCCAGCTCCCGGCACCCGTCCCGTAGCGCCCCGTCCCCGGCCAGCACCAGCACCACCCCTTCGGGCAGGCCCGCCAGCGCCCGGATGATTACTTCCTGGCTTTTCCGCCTGGAAAACTCCGCTGCGTATATCAGCACAAAGGCATCCTCCCGGACGCCCCATTTTTTTCGCAGCGCCCCGCGCTGCCCTGGCGGCACGCCGTCAAACCGGGTGAAATCCACCCCCACCCCCGGCACCCGCACCACCTTGCGCCCCAGCCCGTACCTCTTTGCCGCCTCATAGTCCCACCCGTTCATCGTCAGCACCAGGTCCGTGCACCCCGCCGTCCACCGCTCCGCCCCCAGCAGCGCCTGCCGCTTCACCCACCCCGTCTCCCCGTCGAACAGGTACCCGTGCACCATGTTGGCCACCGCCGGACGTTCTGCCAGCCCCTGCGCCGCCAGCCGGGTGAAAAACGCCGCCAGCGATGTGTGGGCCACCGCCAGCGCATACCCCTCCCGGCCCATCCTCTCCCGCAGCATCCCCGCCGCCCGGAAGTTCCGCGGGGACCACACCGCCTTCTCCAGCGGCAGGTGCACCACCTCGTCCGCCTGCGGGATGGCCATGGGCGCGCCCCCGCACGCCACATGCACCGTCCACCCCTCCGCCCGGAATTTCTCCAGGTACGGCAGGTGGAAATTCACGATGTGCGAGTATGTAGACGCCGTAAACAGCACCTTTTCCCCCATCTTGAACGCCCTCCCCCTCACTCCAGCGCCTCACCGTTCACAAATTTGCCCCCGAATACCGTCTTCACCAGGATCTCCAGGTCGAACAGCACGCTCCAGTGCTCAATGTAGTACACGTCGTGCTCCACCCGCGCCTTGATCGACGTGTCCCCCCGCAGCCCGTTCACCTGCGCCCAGCCCGTGATCCCCGGCCGCACCTGGTGCTTCACCATGTACAGCGGCACGTCCTCCTTGAACTTCTCCACATAGTACGGGATCTCAGGCCGCGGCCCCACCAGGCTCATGTCCCCCTTCAGCACGTTGAAGAACTGCGGCAGCTCGTCCAGCGAGCACTTGCGCATGAACGCCCCGAATTTCGTCTTCCGCCCGTCGTGTTCCCTGCTCCAGGCCGTGTCCTGCGCCCCGTTCACACGCATGGACCGGAACTTGTACATGTAAAAACGCCGCTTGTTCCGCCCCACGCGCTCCTGCCTGAACAGCACCGGCCCCGGCGAGCTCAGCTTCACCCCGATGGCGCACGCCAGCATCAACGGCCACGTCACCGCGATCAGCGCCAGCGAACCCACGATGTCCATCCCGCGCTTGCACGCCGCGTTGGCCCAGTTGTCCAGCGGGATCCGCCGCAGGTTCAGCAGCGGGATCCCCTCCAGCTCGTCGAACTGCGGGTTGGACGGCATGTATTTCGCGTAGAACGGGATGATGGACAGCTTCGTCCCCGTCTTTTCGCACGCCCCGATGATCTCCGGCATCCGCCCGTACTCCTCCGGCCCGATGGCGCACACCGCCTCGTCCGGCCGCCCCTGCTCCAATATCCCCCCCAGCTTCTCGTACCCCCCCAGCCATTTCAGCCCCTCCAGCCCCTTTTCCCGGTGTCCGGACACATAGCCCACCGCCGTGTACCCCAGCTCCAGCTCCCTGCCCACCGTCTCCCAGTACGCCCGCGCCATCTCCCCGCTGCCGATCAGCACCACGTGCTTCTGGTTGTACCCCTTCTGCCGGAAGTACCGCAGCCCCCGCCGCAGCGCCACCCGCTTGCAGCTCAGCACGCCCCCGCTCAGCAAAAACCACACCACCAGCGTCATCCGCGAGAAGTCCACGTACCGCTGCACAAACAGGAAGCTCAGCAGCGCGCCCATCACCAGCCCCCCCGCCAGCCACAGCCGCTCCAGCTCCCACACCAGCCGCGCCTTCCGGAACGACTGGTACAGCCCCAGCGCCGCGTACACAAACAGCTGCGCCCCCGTCAGCACCACGCCCAGCGCCAGGTACCGCTCCAGCGGCACCGATACCTCGCCCCCGGGCAGCAGGTAAAACCGGATCCAGAACGCCGCAGGCAGCGACAGGTATACCACCACCCCGTCGCTCAGCACGTGCAGCCGGTTCAGCA
>CATABD010000120.1 GCA_949494735.1 uncultured Oscillospiraceae bacterium | reverse complement strand
TCCTTATTTTATCACATCCCTATTCCCTTGGGGGATTAAATCAGTGATTCCTTAACGTGAGCGCCAATCTGACGCTGATGATACCTAACCCGCAGGAAAGGAACAGACGCGAAGCGGGTGTTCCTTTCCTGCGGGTGCGCAAGGGGTTTGGGGAGTGCAGCTCCCCATCGCGCTCGGAGAGCGCAACGCCCCACCCCTGGGGTCCCCGCAAAGTCGCAGACTTTGTGGGGAAAGGAGGAGCAAGGGAGCGAGCGCAGTTTTCGCCGCAGGCGGAAACGGAGTTGAGCGGACTTTGCGACGACGCGCGCACGACACCGGGACGGTGTATAAGTTCGCCGTTGGAAACGGACGCACTCTTGCTGAAGCTGATTTATCGCTGACATTTTGACCTCCTTGGCATAGGAGGAACAAGCCGCCGGAGCAGCTTGTCCCTCCCGGTGATATGAAGCCGGAACCCGTACCCCCAAAGCGGACTTGACCGCCACTCTTGCCCATGCGCTGGAGGTATCACCCGTGGCGCTAAATGTCCCGGATATTGACACCGACATAGGGCTGATGCACACGCTGTTTGCGCTGGAGGATTTGCGGGGGCTGAAAATCGGGCAACTGGACGGGGAGGTATGCTTGCGGCTGGATAAGCGTTTGGGCATGACTTACGCTTCTATGTTCGATATGCTCAACACCTGGCGGCATGAAGCGGAGAAGCTGGAACGGGGAGAAATCACCAGGGACGAGTACGACCATTGGCGGTACACCTATCCCCAGGTGGAAGCCGAGCGCACCAGGGAAGCTGGACAGGCTGAGGGAGAAGAAGAAACAGGAACAGGCCGCTTTGGGGAATAGAGAAAGATTGTTGCCAAATTGTTGCCAGAGCAAAGTTTAAGATACGAAAAGTGCCGGAATATCAATGGTTTTAGCGATTAGTGATTGATTTTCCCCGCAATTCAACCACATTTGGCTGACTTTACAAAAGATGAGGAGAGAACTTCCTTACGAAGTCCTCTCCTCCGGGCGGGATTTTTCGGCTCCAGCGCCTGCCTGATGACGCCCGGCCAGCCCGGAGGGGTAGTGTGCCCGGAGCTTGCGTCCAATGTGTGGGTGGGCAATCAGCGGCAACAGAACGCATAAAACGCAATGGCAAATTCCCCCATGGCTGGTATAATAAAAGTGAAATATTGGCGAACTATGCACACTAGGAGGGGACTGCCGTGAACTATGGGCACTTTGACCGGGAAAAAAGGGAGTACGTCATAGACCGGGTGGACTTACCGGTATCCTGGACCAACTACCTGGGGGTGGAGGACATGGCCGCCGTGGTCAACCACACCGCCGGGGGCTACCTGTTCTACAAGAGCCCGGAGCACCACCGGATCACCCGCTTCCGGCCCAACGGCGTGCCCATGGACCGCCCCGGCCATTACCTTTATATCCGGGACGAGGAAACGGGGGAGTACTGGTCGGTGTCCTGGCAGCCCTGCGGCGGGCCGCTGGGGCATTACCGCTGCCGCCACGGGCTGAGCTATTCGGTGTACGAGTGCGGACGGGGCGGGATTGACGCCGCCCAGACCCTGTTCATCCCCCGGGGGGAGAACGTGGAGCTGTGGGATCTGGCGCTGGGCAATGCCTCGGGCCGGGAGCGGCGGCTGAGCGTCTATTCCTATGCCGAATTTGCCTATCACCAGATCCCCATCGACAACCAGAACTTCCAGATGTCCCTGTACTGCGCCGGGAGCCGGTACGAGGACGGCGTCATTGACTACGAGCTGTTTTACGAGGGCGCCCACCAGTTTATGGCCGCCTCCTTTGAGCCGGACGGCTTTGACTGCCTCCGGGACAGCTTCCTGGGCCCTTACCGCACAGAGACCAATCCCCTGGCGGTGGAGCGGGGAGAGTGCTTCTCCTCCTGCGAGAAGGGGGGCAACCACTGCGCCGTGCTGCAAAAGCGCCTCACCCTGGCCCCCGGCGAAACCGCCCGGCTGGTGTGGATGCTGGGGGAGGGGGGCGTCGAGGAGGGCAGGCGCGTCCGGGAGAAGTACCGCGACCCCGCCGCGGTGGACGAAGCCCTGGCGGACCTGGCCCGGTTCTGGGAGGACAGGCTGTCCAGGCTCCAGGTGTCCACCCCCGACCCGGATATGGACGTGATGCTCAACACCTGGAACCTGTACCAGAGCGAGATCAACGTGATGTTCTCCCGGTTCGCCTCCTTCATTGAGGTGGGGGGCCGCACGGGGCTGGGCTACCGGGACACCGCCCAGGACGCCATGACCATCCCCCACTCCAACCCGGAAGGGTGCAAAAAGCGCATCCTACAGCTCATGCAGGGGCTGACCGCTTCGGGCTACGGCCTCCACCTCTTTGACCCGGCCTGGTTCGGACCCCAGCCCGAGAAGCCCGCCTTCAAATCCCCCACCGTCATCCCCACCCCGGACAAGGACACCATTGTCCACGGCCTGGCGGACGCCTGCGCCGACGACGCTTTGTGGCTGGTGGCCGCCGTGGTGGAATACGTCCGGGAGACCGGGGAGCTGTCCTTTTTTGACGAGGCTGTGGGCTACGCCGACGGGGGAGAGGGGACGGTTTACGAGCACCTGAAGAAAATTTTAGACTTTTCCGCTGCCCAGGTGGGCTCCCACGGCGTCTGCAAGGGGCTGCGGGCGGACTGGAACGACTGCCTGAACCTGGGCGGCGGGGAGAGCGCCATGGTGTCCTTCCTCCACGTGTGGGCGCTGGGGTATTTTGTGGACGCCGCCCGAGCCCTGGGCCGGGAGGGGGATGCCGGGCGCTATGAGGCCATGCGGCAAAACGTCATGGAGACCTGCCGGCGGGAGCTGTGGGACGGGGAATGGTATCTCCGGGGCATCACGGCGGACGGGCGGAAAATCGGCACGCACACGGACCGGGAGGGCCGGGTGCATTTGGAGAGCAACGTCTGGGCGGTGCTGTCCGGCGCGGCCGAGGGGGAGCGGGCCGTCCGCGCCATGGACGCGGTGGACAGGTATCTTTATACGGACTACGGCCTGCGGCTCAACGCGCCGTCCTACACCGTGCCCGACGACGCCATCGGCTTCATTACCCGGGTGTACCCGGGGATCAAGGAGAACGGCTCCATCTTCTCCCACTCCAATCCATGGGCGTGGTGCGCCGAGGCCGTGCTGGGCCGGGGAAAGCGGGCAATAAAATTTTACCGGGCCTTGTGTCCCGCCGCGCAAAATGATAAAATAGAGGTGCGGCAGAGCGAGCCCTATTCCTACTGCCAATTTGTGATGGGCCCCGACCACTCCGCCTTCGGCCGGGCGCGGCACCCCTTTATGACCGGCTCCGGCGGCTGGAGCTACTTTGCCGCCACCCGGTATATCCTGGGGGTGCGGCCCCAGTTCGGCGGGCTGCTCATCGACCCCTGCGTCCCGCCGGATTGGGGGCGGTTCCAGATCACCCGGGTGTGGCGGGGGGCGGAGTACCGTATCACGGTGCTCAACCCGGACGGCGTGGAGAAGGGGGTGGCGTCCGTCACCTGCAACGGACAGGCTGTGGACGGCCTCATCCCCGCCCGGGAGGCGGGGAGCGTGAACGAGGTCGTGGTCATCATGGGAAGGAGCAAGACAGAATGAGCATTGAATTTGGAACCGGCGGCTGGCGGGCCATCATCGGGGACGGCTTTACGAAGGCCAACGTCCAGCACCTGGCATACGCCCTGGCCCGGAAGATGAAGGACGAGGGGGTGGCCCAGCGGGGTTTTCTCATCGGCTATGACCGCCGCTTCCTGTCGAAGGAGGCCGCCCACTGGGCCGCCGAGGTGATGGCCGGGGCGGACGTACCCTGCATGGTGGTGGAGCGGGAGGCCCCCACTCCCCTTATCATGTTCGCGGTGCGCTACTATGAGCTGTCCTACGGCATGGCGGTCACCGCCAGCCACAACCCGGCGCTGTATAACGGCGTGAAGGTGTTCACCAAGGGGGGGCGGGACGCCGACGAGACCGTCACCGCCGGCATCGAGGAGTATATCGCCGCCTTGCCGGACGGAGAAATCCCCGCGGTTCCCTATGAGGAGGGCGTGCGCGCCGGCCGGATCCAGGTTGTGGACCCCATGAACGCCTATATCGACTCCATCATCCGCTCGGTGAACATGGACGCCATCCGTTCCCGGGGGCTGAAGGTGGTGCTGGATCCCATGTTCGGTGTGTCCAAGACCGCGCTGAGCACCATCCTCATCACCGCCCGGTGCGATGTGGACGTGATCCATGAGCGGCGGGACGCCCTGTTCGGCGGGCGGCTCCCCGCCCCCAACAGCAAGACCCTTATCGGTTTGCAGTCCTTTGTGGAGGAGAACGGCTGCGACATCGGCATCGCCACCGACGGAGACGCAGACCGGCTGGGCATTATCGACGACAGGGGGGAGTTCCTCCACCCCAACAAGATCCTGGTGCTGCTGTACTACTACCTGCTGCGCTATAAGGGCTGGCACGGGGCGGCGGTGCGCAACATCGCCACCACCCACCTGCTGGACGCCATCGCGGCGGAGTTCGGCGAGACCTGCTACGAGGTGCCGGTGGGCTTCAAATACGTGTCGGGCAAGATGGCGGAGACCGGGGCGGTGATCGGCGGGGAGAGCTCCGGCGGCCTGACGGTGCGGGGCCACATCCAGGGCAAGGACGGCATTTACGCCGCCTCCCTTCTGGTGGAGATGCTGGCCACCACGGGCCGGAGGCTGTCTGAGCTCTATCAGGAGATCGTGGAGCGCTGCGGCTCGTTTGAGATGGCCGAGCGGGGCTACCGCTTCTCCCAGGAGGAGAAGGGGCGCATCAATAAGCTGCTCATGGAGGACAAGCAGCTGCCCGACTTCGGCCTGGACGTGGAAAAGGTGAGCTATGCCGACGGCTGCAAGGTCTATTTTAAGGACGGCGGCTGGGTGACGGCCCGGTTCTCGGGCACGGAGCCGTTGCTGCGGGTGTTCTGCGAAAGGGACGCCATGGACAAAGCGGCGGAGACCGCCGCCTGTATGGAGCGCTTCCTGGGTCTCGCGGGGCGGAATATGGAGTGAACGGGACGGGGGCCGCGAGGCCCCCGTTCTGCGCTGGAAAGCCCGGCCAATCTATGGTATTATATGGGGAGTAAAGAGGGAGGGGGGCCCGTGCTATGGCGGAGGCGTTTCGCAAACGCTCCCTGCGGGGGCAGATGACCTTTATTATCCTGCTGTGCTGGCTGCTGCCCATGGCGCTGGCGGCTGGGGCGCTGGGGGGCTATCTCACCCTGGGGCTGGGCCGCCAGTCCCGGCAGGCCATCGAGGAACAGTTCCAGCTCAACCTCCAGATGGGGGCGGACCGGGTGGAGAGCGCGGTGGAGGCGTCCCGCCTGTCCTCCTACGACCCGGAGCTGCGGGACGGCTGGAACCAGTACAGGCAGGACGGGAACTACGCCCAGTTTTACCGCCGGTGCTACGGCCTGTTCAACCGCCTGTACCAGTCGGACAGCCGCTTCCGGTATGCCGTGGCCTGCCTGTCCGACAGCCCGGAGGAGATGTCCATCACGGTGGTGAGCGGCAGCTCCGGGTCGTCGGAAAAGCAGGTGCGGGACCGCTGGCGGGAGGACCTGCCGGCGGTGACGGAGCTGGCCGCCTCGCTGGACACCGCCGTGGGCTTTTTGGAGCGGGACGGGCAGGTGTACCTGGTGCGCAACCTGATGGGCCACGACTACCGGCCCATCGGCGTGCTGGCCCTGGCGCTGGATCTGCCCTACTACTTCGAGGACCTGTCCCTGCTGGGCTGGGCGTCGTCGGTGACGGTGGAGCTGGGGGCGGGCACCAGCCTGGCCGTCAAGGGGGACGGGCCGCCCCCGGTGGGGGAAAACACGCTGGACTATGCGGTCAAGACCCGTGATTTCACCCTGCGGGGGCGGGCGGCGGTGGACTACAAGGCGCTTCTGGCGGGCTTTGGGGCCTACCGCTGGGTGCTGGGGGCCATGGGGCTGTCGCTGCTTTTGCTGCTGCTGTTCACCTTCCGCTTTTTCCGGCGGAGGATCTCCCAGCCCATCGGCGCGCTGATGGCCGGCGCGGCGGACATACAGCGGGGCCAATGGGGCCGCCAGATCGACTGCGCCGCCGGCAGCCGGGAATTTGAGTACCTCACCGATTCCTTTAACCAGATGTCCGCCCGGCTCCAGACCCAGTTTGACTGCCTGTACCAGGAGGAGCTGGCCCGGCGGGACGCCCAGATCAAAGCCCTCCAGGCCCACATCAACCCCCATTTTTTGAATAACACTCTGGAGAGCATCAACTGGCAGGCCCGGATGAGCGGGGACGTGAAGGCGTCCGGGATGATCGAGGCGCTGTCCACCGTGCTGGACGCGGCGCTGGACCGCAAGGGGATGCCCGAGGTGCCGCTGTCGGAGGAGATGCGCTACGTCAACGCCTACCTCTATATCGTCACCCAGCGCTTCGGCGAACGGCTGAGGGTAGACATCGACCTGCCCGGGGAGCTGATGGGGTGCAAGGTGCCCCGGCTCATCCTCCAGCCCGTCATTGAGAACGCGGTGGAGCACGGCATCCGCCCCGGCGGCGGGGGCCGGGTGGCCCTGCGGGGCTGTCTGGAGGGGGGCTTCCTCATCCTGGAGATTGAAAACGACGGCGGGCTGTCCGCCCAGGACGAGGCGCACATCGCCCGTCTGCTCTCCCCGGACTACGACATGGCGGGGGAGCCCTCGGGCAATATCGGCATCGCCAACGTGAACCTGCGCCTGCGCATCCTCTACGGCCCGGCCTGCGGCCTTGCCATCTTCCGGGGGGAGGGCAGCGCGGTCATCGCCCGGCTCACCGTGGCCCATAACCCGGATTAGGGCTTGTTTGAAAATTGTCAACACGCCCAATCGGCGGGCCTTTTTCCGTCGAGCCGCGTTGATTTGCCTTGAAATACACAAAGTATTTCTGCGCCAAATCGCCTTGCCCGGCGAAAAAATTCCTCGCCGCTGGGCATATTGCCAATTTTCAAACGGCGCCTAGGCGCCGTTTGCTATTTTTTGCCTGTGCTTGTCCGAAACTTCGTGCCAAACCGCCGTCCGGCAAGGATGTACAATAAATGGCAATCGGGGCTATTCGCCTGCGGGGATAAAAGGTGTATGATAAGAATGCACAAAACAGACGGGGCGAGGCCCCAAGAAATTAGGGAGGTTATACTATGAAAAAGAACAGACTGTTTGCGCTGCTGCTGGCCGCCGTCATGCTTCTGGGCCTGCTGGCCGGCTGCGCCGGCAAACCCGCCGGAAGCGACCCGACCAAGGCGCCGGATCCCGGCTCCAAGGACACCCCAAAGCCCGCCGCCCCGGTGGAGCTCAACGTGGTCACCTCCTACGGCGGCGACGACGGCAACCGCAAGAACTACGAGAACGCGGTGAAGGGCTATGAAGACGCCACCGGCAACCGGGTGCAGGACGCCTCCGCCAGCTCCAACGAGGAGTGGAAGGCCAAGGTCCTCACCGATTTCGAGACGGGCACCGAGCCCGATGTGCTGTTCTTCTTCACTAACGCCGACGCCGAGCCCATTGTGAAGGCGGGCAAGGTGGTGGATCTGGCCACGATCCGGGCCGAGTACCCCGACTACGGATCCAACATGCGCGACTCCATGCTGGCCGTGGCCTCCGACGGCAAGAACTATGCCGTCCCCTCCTCCGGCTTCTGGGAGAATATGTTCGTCAACACCAAGGTGCTCTCCGACTGCGGCGTGGCCGTCCCCGGCCCGGACTACACCTGGGACCAGTTCCTGGCCGACTGCCAGACCATCAAGGACAAGGGCTACACCCCCATCGCCTGCTCCCTGTTCGAGGTGCCCCACTACTGGTTTGAGTTCTGCGTCATGAACAACGGCACCCTGGCCAGCCAGCTGGACGTGCCCAAGGCCGCCGACGACGCCGCGGGCAAGAAGTGGGCCGCCGCCCTCAACGACATAAAGGACCTGTACGAAAAGGGCTTCTTCCCGGCCAACACCCTCACCGCCACCGACGCGGAGACCGTGCAGCTCTTTGGCGACGGCGA
>CATABD010000119.1 GCA_949494735.1 uncultured Oscillospiraceae bacterium | reverse complement strand
CTCTTTGGCGCAAAAATTCCAGAGCACCTGGAAACATATTTAGGCGGGCTGGTTATTCTGATTGCTGTTTCGCTTAGCATTGCCAGTATCATCGGGTTAGCTGTAAAAGATACAGCAAATACATCCATGTTTTCCATCCTGCTTTTTATCCCATCCACTATGCTGTCGGGAATTATGTTTCCGAGCGAAATGCTTCCACAGGCATTTGCCATTGTTGGAAAACTGTTTCCTGCAACATGGGGATATAAATTGATGACTGACTCTGCGTTTTCTCTGCAAACGCTCTGCCCCTTGCTCGGTATTTTTCTCATAGCGGTTATACTATGCGGAGTCCTGCTAAAGAGGATTCGTACCCGGTAATTTTGCTGATATAAGTTTCATCTGCCCAGCGGCAGAAAAGAAAAAAACCGCTGCCGGGCAGAGTAATTTCCCATGTCCAAATGATGTTTTTGACAGCGGTTTTGATTTTTCAAAGCCGCTGCTTTTTGTTTTGGCGGCAATTAGGATGATGCCGCCATGCGACTACGAATAGATAGGCACTTGTCAAAAAAAGCCTAACCCTCGTAACGGCGACCTCTACCCAGGCTTGCGAAAACAGTCGTTTCTTGTCTACCCATATCGCCACCCCCAACACCCGAACAGCCTTGTGCTGTTCGGGCATTTTTGCTTTTTCAGGGGACTGTCCCATCCGGCCCCGGTGTCGCGGCCCACCCTTCCTGTTCAGATTTCGCACTTCCCCAAATCTGAACAGGAGGATAACACGATGGAAATTACCATCAAGAGATACAGCCGCAAAATGACCTATGAGGACGCCGCCACCCTTGACGAGTTCTGGGAGTTGGCCAAGCGTACCGAGCGGAGCCTTGACCGGGAACAGCGGCGGCGCTGGGACGGACGCGAGTGTGACGAGTACATAATCGCCGCCCATGGCGTTCTGCCCTACTGCGCCACCCCGGAGGAATTAGTCTGCCAGCAGGAAACGCTGGATGAAATTCTGGCGGTGCTGGCCCTCTGCACGCCTATCCAGCGGGAGCGCTTTCTGCTCTATGCGCTGTACGATTTCAGCTATGCGGAGATTGGTCGGCGGTGCGGCTGCTCCAAGGCCGCAGTCTATGACAGCATCGAGGGCGTTCGGAAAAAGTTTTTCAAATTTTTCCGCTGACCGCCCTGACGATCACTCCGGCATGGTGGCTACCAAGTGAGGGGCAACCGCCCATGTCAAGGAGGCCAGAATGTCAGCGATAATTCAGCTTCAGCAAAAATATGTCCGTTTCCAACGGCGCACTTATACACCGTTCCGGTGTCGTGCGCGCGTCGTCGCAAAGTCCGCTCAACTCCGTTTCCGCCTGCGACGAAAACTGCGCTCGCTCCCTTGCTCCTCCTTTCCCCACAAAGTCTGCGACTTTGCGGGGACCCCAGGGGTGGGGCGTTGCGTCCTTCGGACGCGATGGGGAGCTGCACTCCCCAAACCCCTTGCACACCCGCAGGAAAGGAACACCCGCTTCGCGTCTGTTCCTTTCCTGCGGGTCAGATATCGTCAGCGTCAGATTGGCGCTCACGTTAGAAACGCAAATCTGACGTTTTTAGAATTTTGCCAGGGGAGCGTGTGAAATGGGCGCATCCGAAATCCCTCATATGACCTATCAGCAGTACCGGACGGCCCGGCGACTGGTGCATGAGTGCTGCAACTATGATTGCGGAAACTGTCTGCTTCTGGACGATGGCGAGGAATGCGTCTGTCCGCAGAGCATCACCTACTCCCTGATTTGCAAGTGGTTCCGCGTCGCCGTCCTTCCCCTGGACGCTGGCCTGTCTGCCGCGCTGTTCCCTCCGCCCGCTGTCAGACGGCGGCGCTGCCGGGAGTGCGGGAGGCCGTTTGCCCTGCCCAGGCACAACACCCTCTACTGCTCCACCTGTGCCGCAGAACGCGCCAAACGGAGCAAGCGGGCCTGGGCAAAGAAAAACCGGGCTGATGTGTAGAAAAAGTACCCTCTGAAAATGCAGTAATATCAAGGCTTTCAAGACCGCCCTCAGCGGGGGCCTGATACATTTCCTTTCCACCCCCCGAAATCGGGCCTCTAACAGCCCACAGCGGCGGTCTGACAGCCCCACATCAAGGAGGCCACACCATGACTGACTACATGGCGATAGATACCGATTTGCCGCCCTATTTCCCGTATCCCCAATTCCTGATGGATACGCCGTTGTCCCATACCGCTGCCCTGACCTATGCGCTCCTGCTGGACAGGGCGCACCTCTCCCAACTGAACGGCTGGACGGACGAGGCCGGGCGGGTCTACCTCATTTTTCCCGTGGAGAAGATTGCGGCGGCGCTGAACAGGAGCCTTTCATCGGCCAAGAATGCTTTAGCCGAGTTGTCGGCGGCAGGGCTGATTAAACGGAAACGGCGGGGACAGTTCCTGCCCTATCTGATTTATGTGAAACTGCCAGACGGACAAGAAGTTGTTCCTCACCAGATGGACAATGCTCTGTCCATCACGGGGGCAGAAAATGACCTGCGGAACAGTTAGAAAACAAGACCTTCCGCAGCCAGAAACCTACCCCCAAATCAAACAATAAGAAACAAATAAATGAACCAAACGAGTGGGAGTAAATAGCGTCCACTTTTCGGACAAATGTCCGCCATGAAAATTTTGAAAACAAGGAGTTGCCTATGGAGCATATCAGCTACAAGACGCAGACCGAAATTGTCAAATTCCAGGGCCGGGAAATTCCGTTGGAAAACCTTTCGCCCGTCCTCACCCCGGAGCAGGAGGCGGTAAAGCGCCGGGAGTTGGAGCAGCGGCTCTATGAGGTATTCCGCAAGTACGCCCACCACCGCCAGACGGAGGAACCGGCCAGCTAAATTTTCGCCTCGCCGTTGCTTTGCGGGGCTGCTGATGATATAATCATAGCGTCAGCAGCTCCGTTTCTGTTTCAGAAAGGGAGCGCAAAATGAACAATCGAATTGACGCGATTTATGCAAGACAGTCCATCGACAAGAAGGATAGTATTTCTATCGAAAGTCAGATTGAGTTTTGCAAATACGAATTGAGAGGCGGGAGTTGCAAGAAATATCAAGACAAGGGTTACAGCGGCAAGAATACGGACAGGCCCCAGTTTCAAATGCTGGTGGAGGACATCAAGCACGGGCTGATTGCCAGGGTGGTCGTTTACAAACTTGACCGCATCAGCCGCTCCATTCTCGACTTCGCAAATATGATGGCACTGTTCCAGGAGTACAATGTGGAATTTATTTCTTCCACAGAGAAGTTCGACACGTCCACGCCCATGGGCCGGGCAATGTTGAACATCTGCATTGTGTTCGCGCAGTTGGAGCGAGAGACTATCCAGAAGCGAGTACAGGACGCATGGTACGCCAGGTGCCAGCGCGGGTTCAAAATGGGTGGACACGCCCCCTATGGATTTCGGACGGAGCCTATCATCATTGACGGCATCCACACCAAGAAGCTGGTGATTGAACCGACCGAGGCGGCGTTCGTGCGGCAGATGTATGAGATGTATGTTGACCCGCGCGTGTCGCTCCATGACATTACCCGGCGGCTCACCGAGCAGGGAATGCGGACATACTTCGGCAGGCCCCTTTCCAGAGCGACCTTGAGCATTATCCTCCGCAATCCCATCTATGTCATGGCTGACCTGGATATTTACGAGTTTTTCAAAAGTCAGGGAACGGAGATTTACAGCGATGCCGCTGATTTCGTGGGGACAAACGGCTGTTACTACTATCGCAGCAAGGGCAGCAAAGAGGACAAGCAAAAATATCTGCAAGGACAGATGTTGGTGCTGGCCCCCAGCGAGGGTTTCATTCCGTCCGAGTTGTGGCTTCGGGTGCGAAAGAAAATCATGGCAAGCCAAAGCTACCAGCCCGCGCGGAAAGCCCGCAATACCTGGATGGCGGGAAAAATCAAATGCGGCAAATGTGGCTATGCTCTGATGTCGGCCCATTCCTGCGGGTATCTCTATCTGCGCTGTACGAAACACGCTGATAGCAAGTTTTGTCCTGGCTGTGGTACAATCCGCCTCCGCGATTTAGAGGCGGTAGTTTACCAGCAGATGGTGAAAAAGCTGGAGGACTACAAGACGCTGACGGGCCGCAAAAAGAAAAAAGCCGCCAGCCCGAAGCTGACGGCGAAGCAGGCGGAGTTGGCCCAGGTGGAGAGCGAGATTGAAAAGCTGCTGGACACGCTGACGGGCGCGACCCCGGTGCTGATCTCCTACGCCAACGCCAAGATTGAGGAATTGGACAGCCGCCGTCAGGCCCTTACCAGCGAGATTGCCAAGCTGACCGCCGAGGCAGTGTCCCCGGAGCAGATTGACACGATTTCCAACTACCTGGACGATTGGGAAAATGTCAGTTTCGAGGACAAGCAACAGGTGGTGGATTTGATGATTACCGTCATTCGCGCCACCAGCGAGAAACTGCAAATTGAGTGGAAAATCTGACGGCAGGCATACCGTCAGGTCAGTATCCTTTTATGCCCTTGTCCAGTGTAGCTCCGTCAGCTGGCCCACCTGCAGGTACTCGCGGCCCAGACGGGACATATCCTTCACGATCAGCGTTTCCACCTCGTCTGCTTCGATCATCTCAATGATCTTTTTCCAAGAGGGCCGCTCGAAATTCGTCCCGCTGTACCCGTCATCCGCCAGGAACAGGATGTTTTCAAATCCATTGGTTTGGGCATACCGTTCCAACAGCAGGCGCTGATTGACGATGGAATTCGAGTCCCCTGCCCGGTCGTCCTCCTGACTGAGCCGCCCGTAGAGAATGGTATATTTTTGGCTTGCCATTTTGATCATTTCCTCCTTTCTGGGGGCAAGCCGGTACGATACACACACTATACCGCACCGGCTTGCCAAAGTCTACTGAAACCTCACCCGGCGCGGGTATCTTTTTTCAACTCAGCGTCAATGAGTTCCAGCATTTTGTCTGTGGGAGTGGTGGTGGGGTGGCTGGGGAATACGGAGGAGATGTGGAAGCACTTTCCCCCGATGAGCATTTTTCGTTCGCGGACATAGTGCCCTTCCCATTCCAAAGATTCTGAGTCACGAAAAATCGTATTGATGCCATCTTCCTCTTGCCGGAGGATCGCGTTTTCTGGGTGGTAGGCACCCAGCATCCCGGTGGTTATGTATTCCTGCAATTCGGTCATGGAACTCCTCTCCCCCTGCTTCACAGGGTCTGTTCAAATGTGTACTCCTGGTTGCCGCCGAACTTCTGGCCCATGGCCATTTTTTTGATGGCCTCGCGGCGGCGCTGTTTGCTGTCTGTCCAGGTGGGCGGTGCGGGGAGCTGCCATTGGTCATCACGTTCCAGGTCAGCCACTATCCGGAACCACCTGGCGGCCAGCTCACCCATCCAGCCCTCGTCCGGCTCCTGGGTGGTGGGACGGAAGCCCGTGGCCTGCCGGTAGAGGAATAGGGCCTCCAGATTTTCCTTGAGGAAGGTTTCATCGTGGAGGCTGCTGTCCCGGCACTTGCGCCCGTTGGGACAGGTGAAGGTGATGTGTTTCCGGTTCGGAAACCAGCTCACCTCGTAACCTTCCAGCTCCATGTTTTCGATGAAGCTCTCCCGACTGGTGGCGTACTCCAGCGCCTCGTTGATGGCCTGGATCAGATCCAGCTTCCAACTGTCGCCGCGCAGACCGGCTTGGTATTCACCGGGCTTCATGCGCTTCTTTTTCCGCTGGGGATCGCACTTGTCCAGCACCTGCAGACCGTGGGCCAGACAAATTTGGTCGTTCACTTTTCGATGCGTCAGCAGGTCGCTGTAGCTCTGATGGAGCTTGTGCCCGTCCTTGTGGCTGACGCTGTTCACCACCATGTGGTTGTGCAGATGGCCGGTGTCAACGTGGGTGGCAATCACCACCTCGAAGTCCGGGAACTGCCGCTGGACGAATTCCAGACCAATGGCGTTGACCTCCTGGGGTGTGACATCATCCTCCGCAGAGAAGGACTGGATAAAGTGGTAGAACTGCGTCCCTCCTGTTTTGCGGAAGCGCTCCTTGGTCATCTGCATCTCGATGAACGCGGACTGTGGAACGCAGTTGTTTCCGGTGACCAGCCATGCGTCGCCCCAGCGCGTTTTTTTCTCCTGTTCCACGTAGTCGATCACGCCGCGCATGGAACTGGCGGATTGCTTTTTGCACTGGATCGCGGTGAAGGTCGCCATCAGCGCACCTCCCGAACCAGCTCACTCAACAGATCACACAGCCGTGTGTACTCGTTGGTCAAATCATCCCCGCGCAGGACGGTGATCCGTCCCATGTTGGCCAGGGTGGTGAGCTGGTTGAGGTTGCGGCCTTGGGCTTTCAGCTCAGAGAGCAGATCATCCAGCCCTTCCACCCGGATAAT
Source organism: uncultured Oscillospiraceae bacterium (assembly GCA_949494735.1). Lineage (GTDB taxonomy): Bacteria > Bacillota > Clostridia > Oscillospirales > Oscillospiraceae > Enterenecus. Next base: position 1,659 of record CATABD010000119.1, on the reverse strand, counting down.
CTCCTTTCCCAAAGCACAAGTGGTGAGATAGTCGGTGACGGTCATGCCGGCGGCCTTGGCCCGCTGGCGGATGGCTTTTTTGTCTGCCGGCGTCATCCTGGCGGTGACAATTTCGGTTTTCTTTTTCTGCATTAAACTCCTCGTATAATAAGATTTGCAGATGATTTTAAGTGCAATCTGCTTAGTACACTCCACTTTGTCGGCAGGTTTAGAGATGCCCGTGATAGAATAGCTGTAGGACAGCAGGGTCAAGTTCTCAAACTCCAGGTTGAGCCGCAAGGCTGCTTCATGGAAAGTCCGTCCTCCTGAACCGGAAGTTAGCTGCAAACTCATTAGCTGTTTGCCGGGAACAGAGCCGCTCTTTTAGCAGTGAGGGCTATCGCATTGGCCCGTTCCGGAATGATTCTGATACGCGAGGTTGCGGATGCTCCGGATATCATGGGTATCTCAAAGCCTGCTGGCCTGAAATTCCACCGCAGGGGAGGTGAAAATGTGAACCCACTATTCGTAGGCATTGACGTGAGCAGCAAAAATAATGTTACTTACCTGATGAAGCCGGACGGCAGCAAGCACAGCAGTTTTTCCGTGCAAAACAACCCGGGCGGTGCTAAACTGATGTCAGAGAAGATCGTGTCGGGTTGGAGTCCATGCGGCTCAACAATGTAGTGATCGGCCTGGAGGCCACATCTATCTACGGGGACGGCCTGATCTGCGCCCTCCGGGAGGATGGGCGGCTGGGGCAGTATCAGAGAAAGATCCATGTGCTCAACCCAAAGCAGGTCAAGAAGTTCAAGGGCTCTTATCCTGACTTGCCAAAAAACGACTGGGTGGACGCCTTTGTGATTGCCGACCATCTCCGCTTCGGCAGGATCGGCAAGGAGGTCTACATGGACGATTACCGCTACAAATCCCTGCAAACCCTCACCAGGGCCAGATTTGACATTGTGCAAAGCCTAACCCGGGAGAAGCAGCACTTCGCCAATTACCTGTTTCTCAAGTGCTCCGGCATGGCTCAGGACAAGGACATTGCTAACTCCAGCGCCACCACTATCGCCCTCATGGAGCGGTTTGAAACGGTGGACGAACTGGTCTATGCTGATCTGGATGAGTTGACCGATTTCATCGCCGAATCAGGCAGGGGCCGTTTTGCAGACCCGGCGGAAAAAGCGAAAGCCATTCAAGCCGCAGCCAGAAATTCCTATCGCTTGCCTGTTCCTGTAAATAATTCCGTAAATCAAGCGATGGCTGTTTCTATCGCCACAATGCGGGCCCTAGAAAAGCAAATCAAAGTGTTGGACAAGGCCATTGAGCAGCAGTTCCAAATCATCCCCAACACGCTGACATCCATTCCCGGCATCGGCAAAGTCTACTCTGCCGGTATCATTGCCGAAATCGGCGATGTCCGCCGCTTCAACTCCCAGGCGTCCGTTGCCAAATATGCCGGTCTTGTCTGGACACAGCACCAGTCCGGCGATTTCGAGGCCCAGCACACCAAGCTCATCAAGTCCGGTAACCGCTATCTCCGTTACTACCTGCTGGAAGCTGCCAACTCTGTGAGAAGATGCGACTCCGAGTTTCGGCGCTACTACGACCTCAAATTCAAGGAGGTCAATCAGTTCCAGCATAAACGCGCACTCGCTTTAACTGCCAGAAAACTGG
>CATABD010000118.1 GCA_949494735.1 uncultured Oscillospiraceae bacterium | reverse complement strand
CGTATCAGGTAGGCATACTGCGCCGTGTCCGCCCGGAAGCCGAACGCAAAGCCGTCGTCAAAGCCGCTCTCCGGGTGTTCCTGGCAGAAGTCCCGCATGGCGTCCCGGCTTTTCAAAAAGCCGCCGTACTGCTCGTCGCCCACCAGGGCCTCCATGACGCCCTCCAACTCCTGCTGAAATTCCTCGGTGTCCAGGTTTTCCCGGTGGCTGCTCCACTTGGGGAAAAAGCCCTTGCCGTCCCCGCCCATGTCGGCCCGCAGGTGGCCGATGCTCCCGGTCTGGCCCGAAATCTGCATACTCTGGCGGGCGGTGTAAAGCCGCTCCGCAGGGGTAGCGGTCTGAAACGTCAATTCCATCAATGGTACACTCCTTCCATTTATCGGGTGTCATGCCCGCCCTTTTCCAGCGCCCGTTCCCGCTGAATGACCTGCAAATGGTCTTTTGCCCACTGTGGCAGACACTCCGGCCTGACTTCGCCCAAAACGTCCCTGCGCTCCCACCGGCCAGCTTTACGGCCTGTAAACACACTGACGCCATAGACCGACGTGCCCCGTGAATGGCCCCGCGCCCCGCTGCCATTCGTCACAAGGATAAGCTGACAGTCCGCCCGCCGGTACTCATAGCGGAGAGAACTTGGCTTGACCGCCACCACTTTGCCGGTGATGTCGTCACTGTCTTTCAGCGGAAAACACTGTTCGCCGTTCAGCATATCCAGCGGGATATGGAGGGTATTGCGCTGGGCCTGCAACACCGCCACCTGTCCTTTCAGCCTGTCCGCATAAAGCTCCATGATCTCCAGGTAATCATCGCTTGCCATCGCCTCGGTGTAATACTCGTTTATCCCGTCCTGGGTGCAGAAGCAGCACATGAACTCCTGCTCCGGGCTGACGCCCATCACCACCTCACGCGCCCCGATTTGGAGCGAGTGGATGATCTGAAAATTTTCAATCATCCGTTTTTCGTCTGGCATTTATCATCGCTCCCCTCTAACAGAAACGGAGATTTGCCTATCCTCATTGGCAAATCTCCGCTCTAACTGTTCTACTGTCCAATTTTTTGTGAATTGCCCCAGAGGGTTGTGTCCAAACTGCGCGATAGCCCGTCTGTCCATCTCCCGGAGCCGTGCCCATAATTCAGGGTGATGGACACGCAGTTTTTTCAGCTCCCCGATTCGTTGGAGGGGACAGCACCAGCAGGAACAGCGGTTGTATATCCGATACAGACCGCCCCAATCAAAGCCCCGGTCATAGCTGATCCGCAAGGCTTCGGCTTCGGTGATGCCCCAATCCACCAGGGGATATTGGTCGTCCTTGATGCGCTTCGGCTCGTCGGCGGCGATGCCGACATAGTGCAGGGCGTTCCGCTCTTTTTTCAGCCGGTTCACCTCTTTGTGGATAAGGTGTGTTTTTAACTGGCCCGTACACCAGCGCACACGGGCACCGGGCCAGCCGTTCCCATAGAGGGACACACCCAGCCTTTGCCGGTTCTCAATGCTGGACTGTTTCACCTTTGGTTCCTCAAACATGAGCCATTCAAAGCCCATTGGGTGCCGCAGGGTGGTGATGTGGATGCCGCGCTCCCGGTAGAGCAAATCGTCCAGCTTTTGAATATGCTCATACATTTCCGGGAACTCCATGCCGGTATCGGCGGTCAATACCACGTCGATGGGCATATCCCGTTCGATCATCAGCAGGAGCATGGCCGTACTATCCTTACCCCCTGAGAGGGAAACGGCGTGGTAGCTGCCCTCTATGGGCTTCTTGCCGTCAGCGTCCATGTCCCCGCCCCCTCTCCGGGTCGGGCCTTTCGTTGTAGGGCCGCAAGCCGTCCTCGCAGGGGGCGTATAGCCGCCCATTCTCCGCACAGCGGAAAATGTCACAGTCTTTTACTGTGGACACTTCATAAAAGCCGCCGTGGGAGTAGGCGAACTCGCCGGGGAATAGGTTGGCGTCCGCTTCCTGCCCTATGCGGGACAGCGGTATTCGGCGGTGGTATTGGCCCTGCGCTTCAAACCGCCGTTCCGGGATAAAGTGCAGCCCGCCGTACTCAAAGGGTGTATGCTCCATAGCCGGTTCCTCCTTGTCCAAAAATTTACACCGCCCTGTGTCCAGCGGACAAAGAGCGGTGTATGTATGGAGGAACACGCTATTTTCAGGCCATCAGTTTTATCAGAAGTTCCTTCACCGGGGTGGCGTCCCGGCCCTGGGCGGTCAGCTTGTTCCGCCAGTCCAGCAGGTACTTCCGCGCAAGCCGGTATTCTTCGTCAGTCAGTTGGAGATAGACTTTTTTCTCCCGTTTGAATATCCATTTGAACATTTGAAACAGCTCCTTTCACCACCATAGTACAGAAAAAAACAAGCGGTTTCAAATGTGCGAATGGGTATGTAAGTGGCCCGCTGTGCGGGCCACGGGGATGGTGCTTAATAGCCTGTGGTGGGCAGGCGCTTGGGGGGAGCGTAGACCTTCGTCACCCAACGGGTGGTCGCCATGATCCACTGTCCGTTGTAGACGCCGCCCACGTCCGCCTGGTTCACGAACTGACTGCCTCCCTTGGCCCAGGACACAACGGTGCAGTCAATTTTGGGGGCTTCCACCTGCCGGAAGTTGGCGGGCACGACGCCGAACACGAACATCACTTCTGTGACATACTCGTTGGACGCCAGCCGCAGGGCCACGGGGGACGCCTCCAGTACATAATTTTGCTGGGTGTTCAGGCTGTCCGCCAGTACACGGTAGTCGGCCCCGGAGAGATTGGTCTTGTAGACGATCTTGTAGCTGCCAGCAGCGTTGTAGGTGCCGGTGGTGATCTTCGCCAGCCGCACCGCCTCCACGGGCAGGGTGTCCCTCCAATAGAAAGAGGTGAGCGCCGTGGTGGAGTTGTTGCCGATCTTGGAGAACGTGTAGCGGATATTTTGACCGGGCATGACCTCGGCATAGCCGGTTTTCTCAATGGACACGTTGGTGTAAAGGCTCTTATTGGTCATGGCCGCTTTGACGATCTGCCCAGCGTGTTCGATCTCCACGTCGATGGGGGTCTTGTCCAAAGAATAATAGTCTGCCGCCTTGGATTCCACCACCTTGTAGCGGCCCAGGGGCAGGGGCTTGGACACGGCCACGCCGTTCTTATCGGTTCGGATGGTGTCAATAAGATTCCCGGTGCGGTAGTGGTAAATCTCAAACACGGTGCCGGGGATGGGGGTGCCAGCGGGCCAACCGTTCATGGAGTTATAGTCGGCGCTGGTCTTGGTCACTTGGATTTGCCCAGTGACGGCGGTATTCTTCCAGGTGATGGTGGTACAGCCGCCGTACTCCACATAGATGGTCTTGGGCTGGGTGTCCAGGATATAGCCATCCGCGCACTCGATCTCCCGGACGGTGTATTTCCCATCCGCAAGCCCGCCGTCCACATAGACATAGCCCTCGTTGTCGCTCTCATAGGTGCCCACGGGATTGCCCTTGGCATCGGAAAGCAGGAACTTCACGCCGAAAATGCCCTTGCCGGTCACGCTGTCGATCTTGTGGATGATGGCGCTGCCGGTCTGCCGGTTGGTGATCTCCAGGGTGGCGGTGCCGCCGTCCTTTACCTCAATCTGATAGGGCTGGCTGTCCAACTGATAGCCCTTGGCCGCTTTCAGCTCCGTCACCTGATACCAGCCCTTTTCCGCTTCGGGCAGGGAAATGACGCCGGAGCGGTCGGTGGTGTAGGTGCCCACGATCTCGCCGTTGAGCTTGCGGATTTCAAACTGTACGCCGCTGATCCGCTCCCCGGTTTCCTCGTCCTTTTTGATGATGGTCAAACCGCCCACCTTCGTGTTATACACGGTGATGGTCTGCGTATCGGTGGGGTTCACCTTGACCGTCTGCGTCCTGGTGCCCTCGTCCATCACATATCCGGGCAAAGGCTTGGTTTCCGTGATGACCAGGGTGCCCACAACGCCGGAAATGCGGATTTCGCCGTTGGCGTCGGTCTTGTAGAGGCCCTTGCTGGACAGGTGGCCGTAGTCGTCGTCCAGGTAGCTGCCGTCCGAGTAGGTGATCTGGAACTCCACCCCGGCCAGGGGCTTGCCGGTCTGCTTGTCCAGCTTCTTCACCACGATGGTGCCCTGCTTGGCGTTGTAAAAGCGGAGGGTCTGGACTTCGCCGGACTTGATAAGGATGGACTTGGGCTGGCCGTCCAGGACGTAGCCCTCCAACGCCTTGACCTCCCGTGCGGTGACGGTGGTGCCAGGGGTCAGGCCGTCCAGTACGATGCGGCCATTCTCGTCGGTGATGAACTCGCCGTTGGAATTGCCCACAACGGCCCCGCTGCTGTCGGTGACAAGGAAAGTGACGCCTTTGAGCGGTGTGGTGGTGCCTTCGATATATTTCTCGATCACAAGGGTCGTGCTGGGGGTGTTGGTGAAATGGAGGGTCTGCGTGTCGTTGGGGTTCACCACCACCGTCTGCGTCCGGGTGGCCTCGTCGATGGTGTAGCCGGGAATGGTGGCCGTTTCCGTCACTACCAGCGTCCCCACCACGCCATTGATGGTGATTTTCCCATCCTTGTCGGTGAAATACAGACCGTTGCTGCTGATCTGTCCGTTTTCAGCCGGTACAAACTCCCCTGTGGAGGTAGTCACTTTGAAGGTGACGCCTTTTAAGGGCTTGCCGGTGAGGGCGTCCCGTTTGTCGATCACCAGCGTTCCGGCCTTGGAGTTTTTCACGATGACGGTCTGCGTGTCACCGCCCTGCCCAATGACCACGTTGGTGCTGGCGCTGTCCATCACATAACCTGTCGGAGCCTTGATTTCATTCAGTACATAAGCGCCGGGGGCGAGGTTGGTGATCTTGATTTCACCCTGGGCGTCGGTGGTAAAAATGCCGTTCTGCGTCAGGGTGCTGGTGCCGATCACGCCGTCAAGCCCCACCTCACAGCCAGCGGCGGTCGTCACTCTAAACTCCGCGCCGGGGAGGGGCTGGCCGGTGGCGCTGTCCCGTTTCTGGATGATGATGGCCCCTTTCGGCTGGTTCTTAAAGGTCAGGCTGACGGTGCGGCCCTCCTTGATCTGCACCGTTTGAGATTGGGTGTCGAGGATAAATCCAGCGGGGGCGCGGGTTTCCGTCACCACCACGCTCTTACCGGGGGTCAGGCCGGTGATGCGGATTTCGCCGTTCTCGTCCGTGCGGTACACGCCGTTGCTGTCGCCCACAACGGTGCCGTCCGCATACAAAACCTTAAACTCGGCGTTCTGCAAGGTGACGGAGGGATTGACGGAGCATACCTTTCTGATAAGGAGCTGGCCGTCCGGGGCGTTGGTGAAGCGGACGGTGACCACACTCTGCTCACCGCTGTCGGCCAGCATGATCGTTTCGGAGGACTGGATGATGTTGTACCCGTCCGCAGCGTCCACTTCCTCCAGCACATAGGCCCCCGGATTGAGGCCCGTCCACATGGCGGTGCCGTTCTTGCCGGTGACTTTGGTGCCGATGACAGTGCCGCCCGTGCCGCTGGTGCCGCCCAGGTAGCGCAGTTGGAACGTGCATCCGGGCAAAACCGCGCCGGTGACGCTATCATATTTTTCGACTATGATGGCGTTCTTGGGCACGTTCTCAAAGGTGATGACCTTGCTCTCGCCGCCCTTGATATAAAATTCCTGGGTGGCGGGCTGCTTGATGGTGTACCCAGCGGCGGGTTCCAGCTCCGTCACCTTATACCAGCCGTCCCGCAGCAGGTCAACGAAAAACTGGCCGTTCTCGTCGGAGAAGAATGTCCCCAGGCTGTTCAGCTCGCCGGTGGTCGTGTTATTGGAGCCGTACCAAACCTCGAACTTCGCCCCTTTGATCGGACTGCCGGTGATGCTGTCCACCTTGTTCACGGTCAAGGTGGGCTTCTTGTGGTTCTCAAAATAAATGGTGTGGTCGCGGTTGGGGTAGAGCGTCACAAGCTGGCTGGGGGCGTCCATCAGCCAGGGGGCCGGGACGGACTTCTCGCTCACCTCGTACACTCCGGGCAGGAGGTTGGTCAGGGTGGCCCTGCCGTTGGCGTCCGTCTTGATTTCGTCTACGCTGTGGCCGTCCGCCGCCCGGACGGTAAAAATGGTGTCCGGGATGGGCTTGCCGGTGTCTGCGTCCTTTTTGTAGACAATGAGGTTGGGTCGCTTCTGATTTTCCAGTGTAATGGTGCTGGTCTGGCCCGGAAACAGCTCCACATGGTACTCCTGCAAGTCCAGAATGTGGTCGGCAACGGTGGCAGTTTCCTTGATGGAGTACACGCCGGGTTCCAGCTTGGGGATGTTGATCTCGCCGTCCTGGTCGGTGATACGGTCAAGGTAATGGGTGCCGTCCTCAATGCGGGCAATCCTGAAATGGACGCCGCCCAGCCGGGTGCCGTCCGAGCTGGTCTTGATAAGGCGCAGGGCGGGCTTGGGGGTGTTCGTGAAAACGAAATTGGCGTTCTCGTCCGGGTTCACCTGCACCACCCGCACAGCGTCGTCCACCAGGTAGCCCTCCGGGGCCTCCAACTCCCGGACTTCATACGCGCCGGGGGTCAGCTTGGACAGGTCAATCTCGCCGTTAATGTCCGTGGTGAACTCCTGCCGGTAGCTCCCGCCCACCAGCTTGAACTCAAAGCGGACGTTGGACAGGGATTTCATCGTTACACTATCGACCTTCACCAAATGGATACCCGGTTTCAGGGAATTGAAAAAGACCAGCTCCCGCGTCTGCGTGTCCCCGGCTTTCAATTCGATCTGCTGGGGAGTGCTGTTCACCACATGGGCGTCGTCCGTGGCTACCTCTTTCACAAGGTAGGTGCCGGGGTCGAGGTCATACAGAAAAATTTCGCCGCTGGCGGTGGTGGTGTACTCCCCGAACAGGTCGCCATCGTGCCATACCTCAAAGGTTACGTCAGGCATGGGGGAATTGCTTTTCAGGTCGTACTTCAAAATGCGGAGGGCGGGCCGTGCCCGATTGGTGACGGTCAGCACGGGATCGTCCTCGGTGGCCGGGTCATACGGGTCGATGTGGATGCTGTGGGGCGTCTTGTCCAGCACATACCCGGCGGGGGCGGCGGTTTCCACGATCTCAATATAGGCTTCCTTGCGGATGCCGGTCACGCGGGCCTCGCCGTTGTCGTTGGTGGTGACGGAGGTAATGAGCTTGCCGTCCGCGAACACATCAAAGGTGGCGTTGGGCAGGGAAACGCCGGTCTGCTCGTCCACCTTGATGATGGTCAGGCTGATGTCCCGCACGTTCTCCCAAACGATGGTCACGTCTTTGGTGCCGTCCCACTCCACCGTTTCCACACGGGTGGACTTCACATAGCCGTCCGGGGGCGTCTGCTCCGTAACACGGTAGGAGCCATAGGGTAATTCATCCCCTTGAAAAGAGATGGTGCCGTCAAAGCCGGTGATGCCGGTGGTCATATAGGAACCGTTGATCTGCTCAAAGCGGAACACCGCTCCCTGCAAGCTGCCCTTGTTCTGCGCGTCCACCTTCTTGATGGTAAAGCCATGCTCCACATCATCGGTGACGGTCAGATAATCGGTGCGGCCAGGGGTCAGGGTGACGTTCATGGGGGCGATGATCTGATACCCCTCCGGGGCGCTGGTTTCTGTCAGCGTGTATTTCTCATCGGCGGGCAGGTCACGCCACACGACCTGCCCGTTGCGGTCGGTAGTGCCGGTGACGGTGGTGCCGCCATCGCCGGTCAGGGTGAACTCGGCCCCCTCCAGGGGAGCGCCGCCCGCACCGGCCTTGATAATTTGCAGGCTGGCGGTTTCGGTTTCCTCCGTGCCGCTCCACTTAAAGGGGATTTGGGCGTCCAGGGTGGTGTAGCCGGGGTCGGAGATGATATAGGACTGCTCCGAGGCGGCGGGGTTGTAGGCCAGGAAAAGGTTATACTGCGCCACGCCGCCCGTGGCCTTGATGGTGAAGCTGCCCTCGGTGGGCACATTGTCCACGGGGAGGCAGACCTTGAATGTGCCGTAATATTCCGAGCCGTTGGAGTTGAGATTGGTGTTGCGCTGTCTGCTGGTATCCACCAGATAGCAGGTGGCTCCGTTCTCCTGCACGGTTTCCAGCGGGGAGTTGTTCTCCGCCACAAAGATGGTGCCCTGGGGGGCGTCGGTGGAGTACACCTTGGTCTTGCGCCCGTCGATCCAGG
>CATABD010000117.1 GCA_949494735.1 uncultured Oscillospiraceae bacterium | reverse complement strand
CCGGCTGCGGGCCGCGGGACAGGCGCCAGCTTGCCGTTACTGCCTCTCGTTCAGCCGCTTTCCAGCCAGCCGTCCAATTGACGCTGCTTTTCAGCTACCACCGCGTCAATGCCTGCCTCTTCCAGCTTTGAGATGAAGGCGGAAAGACTTTCCATGCCCACCGCCCCCGTTTCCAATCCCAGGCGGAACTCCGCCGCCACATTCGACAGCGCCGCCACCTCGCTCCTCACAGGCCTGGAGTCGAACGTAAAGCCCAGCGTGTCCGAGGCCGGCGCTTCCGACATAGCCGCCATCGACTGCTCCCAAATATCCAGGTCGTTCCCCTCCCAGATATAACTGTTGAACTGGCTTCCAAACGCCCATGACATGTTGATATTATAGCCGGAGTTCCCGGCGTCAACGCCTTCGGGATAGGTAATATGCCCATCCTCCGTAAACACGTAATGCCGGCCTTCCAAGCCCCAGTCCAACAGGTTTAATACGTCCTTGTCCGTATACAGCAGGTTGAGAAATTTAACGGCGGCCTCCGGGTGCTTGCTCTGTGCGGCGACGCCCCAGGTGAGAAGCTGTACGTTGGCGGTGCTGATATTGGGCTCCACAATATCGGCGTGGACGATTTCATGGCCGCACGCTTTGGATTCCTGTACGTCCATTCCGGTTTTCGTCATGTAAAAATAACACACGCCGGTTCCGGCTTTCATCTGCGTGGCGATAGACTCGGTGTGGCTGGTGACGTCCGGCGGGATATACCCCGCCTCATACCACCTGCGCATGGTGGATACGCCCTGGCGGTATTGTTCCGTCGCAAAATAATTGACGACCGTGCCGGGATCATCATACATCAACACCCCAAACCCGTCGCTGAGGTTGTCCTTCCCCATCGTAAGCTCCACCGGCGTCAGCGTTGGGTTGCGCTCAATGACCAGGGGATACAAATCGGGCTCGGCGTCTTTGATCGCGGCCAGAATGGGTTCGACATCCGCCAGGGTGCGTACCGTGGAGAGATCCAGCCCGTACTTCTCCACGTAGTCTTTTCGGATATAGAAGCCGGCGCCCCGGGCAATGTCCCGCATGGGCATAACGCCGTAGATCTGCCCATCCACCGCGCCGCCCTTCAAAAAGTCAGGGCCAACCGCGTCGATGATCCCCTGCCCGTATTGATCCAGCAGACCGTTGAGCGGAATACATTGGCCGTTTGCGGCATAAGTGGCAAAGCGCTGCCCGCTTATCATAAACAGATCCATACGTTCCGTGCCGGAGAGCATCAGGTTCACCTGCTCATTGTACGTTCCCAGGGAAATCGGCTGAAGGTCCACCCGCACCCCGATGGATGGCTCCGTGATGGCGTTGATCGCCTGCTCCACCATGTCCAGATCGTTGGCAATGGTGCTGTTGACATAGTACGTCACCACAATTTCCTCTATCCCGTTCCGGTCCGCCCGGCCGTTTTTACAGCCGGGCAGCGTCGCCAAAAGACCCAGCGCGAGGAACATGGCGGCAAGGCGTTTTACAATAGGGGTTTTCACAATAATCCACCCTCCCTTGGCTGGAATCATTTTGCGCCGGCGCTTACCCGCCCTTCCTCGCTGAAAGTTCTTCTTCGCACTGCCGGATCTTCTCGTTGGTCAGGTTATATACCAGAAGTAGGATCACCGCCCCGGCAAAACGGATGCCCGCCGGAATGAGGCAAAACGCCGCGCCGATACCACTGATTACACTGGGCGCGCACTCCGCGACAGGGACAGTGGCGTCAAAGCTGATGGCAATGAGGATCAGGGGAAGCAGCCAGCCTTTGACCATACTGCCCATCTGGGCTGCCACAGAGGTGAGGCTGATGGTAAAACCGGGGATCGACATGCCTGTTTTCCATTCGCCGTACACGACGCAGTCCGCATAGCTGTTGAAAAAGATCGAATAGCTGAACCCGTGCGCAAAGCGGTAGACCATCAGCAGGATGAACACCAGCACGCCGTTGGCGGAGGCGAAGAAGCTCAGCGCCAGCGCGCCCGCGATAACAAACTCAGAAGCGGTGAGCATGGATTTGGCGGAAAACTTCTTTACAATGGAGCCGCTGGCATAGGAACCAACCGTCTGGAGAATACCGCCCCAGAAGATATAAGTGGCCATCAGCCCCGTATCCTGCATCACATAGGTGAAGAAATAGGTCTGGGTCCCCATGATGGTCATGTTGGAGCTGAATCTCAGAATGTCGGTGATCACCAGGCCGATCAGCGAGCGGTTCTGCACCAGGCTTTTCAGCATGACGGACAGGGGGGCTCGCTTCTGCGTGGCAAGGTCTGCCGTCCCGGGCCCTTCGTAGCCCCGGGTTATCCAGACAGTATACCACATGGACAAGCAGTTGACAACGGCGACGCAAATCACCATACCGGCATAGCCGCCCGCCATGCCGAACACAGCGGCCAGCGCCAGGGCCAGCGGGGTCCCGGTGTAGGAATACAATACCCCGGCCAGGGCCGTGTGGAATCCGCGGTTCCGGGACAGGACCGCGCGTTCATCCGAATTGCTGGCGATCACATTCATCAACGCCCCGTTGGCGTTGTAGCACAGGCTGTTGCCGAAAGCGTTGATGATGTACGCCACAATAATGATCCAGGCCGCAGCGGTTTCATTGGTGCTGAGCCGGACGAACTTCAGGACAAATGCAATGTTCGCCACAGGCGCGGCGATCAGGAGCCAGCTCCTGTACCGGCCCCATTTCATTGCGGGGGTGCCCGATGTGATGATCCCGACAAAGAAAGGGACAAACACAACAATCGTAGAGGCCACGGAGTTGATCAGCAGGTTGCTTTCCAGCGAGAACATCAGCACATTGGTCAAAACAAAAGTGAACAGAATGTTACCCGTGTTGTTGTGGAGCGTATCGGTCAGATCCACCAAGCCATACGTCCATCTGAGCAGGTTGCTTAACGGCTTCTTTTCCGTCATTTCCTAATCTCCCTCCCATTTCTTCAACAGTCCATGATACTTTAAAAGCGTCAGAAGGCCTGCGTCCCGGAATTCCTCCAGCCCGCCATGCGTGTCTCCCATTTCACGCGGCCGGGCCGCCAGCTCCGCCCGCGCGCCCTCCACAGCCATTTGGTAATACTCCTTCGGCCGCACATCCCAGGCGGCCAGATCCGCCAGCAGTTCTTTTGAAACCTCAAATTTTGTCAGGCAGGCAGCTATGCCGCCTTCCCCGCCCGCCAGCTCAAACACCATGTGGGGCCCAATCAATCCAAGCCTCATGCCAAGCCCATACGTAACCGCCCGGTCAGCGTCCTCCACAGAACACACCCCCCGGGCCACCAGGTCCTGAACCTCCCGGTTCAGCGCAGCCTGGAGGCGGTTGCCCACAAAGCCCTTGCACTCTTTTTTCAAGACGATGGGCATTTTCCCAATTTCGCTGTAGAGCCGGTATGCTTTCTCAACCGCCTCGCCGGAGGTTTTTTCTCCCCCGCACAGCTCGACCAACGGCATGAGATGGACCGGATTGAAGGGATGGCCCGCCAGAATGCGTTCCGGGTGCTTTGCGTTCGCGGCAATCTCCGTGACCCTTTGGCCGGATGTGCTGGTGGCGATTACCGCGCTGGAATTGTAGCGCTCAATCGTCTCTATCATACCCTGCTTGACCTGCAGGCGCTCCGGCCCGTTTTCCTGGATAAACGCGGCGCCTGTTACCGCCTCCTCCGCGTCACAGGTATAGTGGACGCGCCGCAAATATGTTTCCACCTGTTCCGCCGGCACGGCTTCCGGGGCCATCCGGGACACGCGTTCCAGCAAAACGCGCATCCGCGCCCTGGTGTTCTCCAGGCAGCCGCCGCTGATGTCATATACGGTGACATCAATCCCGCCCAGGAGAAAGGCGGCCGCCCATCCGCTGCCGATCAGTCCGCCGCCATAGACGACAACCTTACGTTCCATATGCCTCCCCCTTACACACGGTACTTGCTGACGACGCTGACCGCGTTTTTGATGCCTGCGGTATACAGGCCTATATCGTTGCCCCACGCGAAATACCGGGCGCCCAGATCCAGATAGCGTTTCATAGAATCCTCTTTTGCCACAAAAGTGCCCACGCTCTTGCCATACCGGCGCGCCGTCCGGATCACCTTTTCCACATTGGCCACCACTTCCGGGTCTCCCAGCTGGCCGGGTTTGCCCATGGATTGGCTCAGATCCCCCGGTCCCACAAACAGCGTGTCCACATTTTCCAGTTGGCAAAGCTCATCCAAATGGGAGAGCATTTCCACATTTTCCACGTGAACCACAGTCAGCCCATTTTCATTGGCGTACCGGGCGTACTGCACACCCGGGGTAAAAGAGTAGTCGCCCGCGCGGGTGCCCGGCCCCCATCCGCGGGTGCCCAGCGGCCAATACTTCGCATTGCCCGCGGCCTCCTTCGCCTGCCCCGGCGTGGAGAGGGACGGAATCTGAATGCCGGAGGCGCCGGTGTCCAGCGCGTGGACAATGGTGGCCTCGGCCGCGTCCTGCACGCGGATGATGGTGCACATGCCATGAAGGTCTCCGGCGCGCACAACATTTTCCATCTGCTCATGGGTCATGAAATAGTGCTCCGTGTCGATGATGATAAAGTCAAACCCGGCGCGGGCCATGATTTCCGCCATGGCGGGGGAATAAATCTTGTAAAACGTGCCGAACACAGGCTCGTCCCGCTTCAGCTTTTCCTTGATCCTGTTATTCAGCAACGTTTATCCCTCGTTCCTTTTCACATACTCGTTCCGGGTGGGGAAGAATATATCAATGTTCAGGATGTCCTCCTCGGTCTCCGAGGCGTCAAAGCGGTGGAGCACATTGGCCGGGATCACGAAAAAGCCGCCCGCCTTCATCGGGTACCGTTCCCCCTCCAACACCAGGTCGCCGTTGCCCCGGACGATCAGCATAATCTGCTCATGGGGGTGCTTGTGCATGGGGCGGGGCCGCTTCAGCGCATCACACTTTTTGATTTCGTTCACCACCACCGTGCTTCCGGTGCCGGGAATGCCAAAGCGCCGGGCCGCCTCGCCAATGTACTCGGGCAGGAATTCTCCGCCTTCATCGTGCCAATTCCCCTGGATATAGCCTTTCATATTTATTTCCCCTTTTTTATCATATTTTCCTGTCTTCCGGCCCTGTCACAGCCCTATCAGCGCCCTCGGATTGTCCCGCATCATCACAGACAGCTTTGCGCCGTCCACATGGTAGGTATCCTGCAAAATCCCAATGAGACGGCGCAGCACATCCACAGGCGAGCCGCCTCCCTTTTGACCGGAATCCGTGTCAATGACAAGCTTTTCCATCGGTACTTCGCTGAGGATGGGGCCCAGCACCTCCACCGGGATGAACTTCGGGAACGCGCTGGCGTTGATTTCAATAAACGCACCCAGGCGGCTCCACTCAACCATTTGCTCCACACTGGCGCCCACGGTCATGAACGGGTGGTTGACCAGAATATTTTCCACCCCAATTTCCCTGGCCCGGCGGACCAGCGCGTCCACCTCTTCCGCGCTGCCATGGCCTGTATACAGCACCAGCTCAGGCCGGGCGGCCATAAACTCCAATACGCGCTCCACCTCAGGCTTCAAACTGCCCGCCTCATCCAAATAGTAGATGGGCTCCTCCTCAATACCCGCCGCTTTCATTGACGATCCGGCAAATTTTCGGCCTCTATGGCTGTCTATGTGCCGCTTTGCGGATAACGTAGGCATGCAGATAAATTTTGCCCCCATGAGATACGCCATATCAATGGCTTTCAGGTTGAACCCCCCCACCGAGTTGTTCAAACAGAGGCCCCCAAAAACTTCGCAGCTGCCGTTCCCAACGTGTTTCTCCGCCGTGGCAGCGCTCAGCATCGTGGGGAAATAGTGATCTTTTACCACAAAAGCGGCATACCCGGCTGTCTCCGCCTGTTTCAGCATTTCCGCAACATCCACTTCCCGTTCCGCAGCGGAGGGTCCGGCATGGATGTGAAGATCTACCACGCCTTTCAGCAAATGCTCGTACATAATAGGCGTTTCCTCCTTATCTTTCCGTGTTTCAGCGCTGAGCTTTTGGTGCTGTCGACAAATTTATTATATCTTAGACCTTGGCATTTTTGCTATTTTGCTTTTTTACATTGCCATCATGAATTCTTATGGCTCCCCGTGTTCCACCCCATATGGGAATAAATCCTGTTGTTATTTTCGATTTACATTGCTATAATACACTTATTCAATATATCCTGCTATGTTGGAAAGGGGCGGCTTCCCATGCGGTTAAACCAACTGGAGTATCTGATGGCGCTGCGAAAATTCGGCTCCATTTCAAAGGCGGCCGACGCCCTATACGTATCGCAGCCCGCTGTGAGCAGCGGGATCCGGGAGCTGGAGCAAGAGCTGAACTGCCAACTCATCCTGCGCACAAACCGGGGCACCACGTTTACGCCAAAGGGATTGGAAATTCTGGAATCTGCCACTTTGATTATGAACGAAGTCCAACATATCAAGGAAACCGCGCGTACGACAGTCTTCGCCGACAACCATATGACCATAGCCGGCCCCACGCACTTCGCCAGTCACGCCCTGATTCCCCTGGTGACGGAATACAATAAGAAGGGCACAAATTTTGTGTGCGATATGCGAATCGGCTCAGGCCCTATCCTGATGGAACAGCTGTTGAAACGAACCCTGGACTTTGGACTGATCTACCTGGACAGCATCTCCGCAAGGGCATATGACGAGGCCCAGGAGAAGGGCTTTTGTTTCCTTCCGCTCATAGAAGAGCCCCTGCTTTTAGGCTGCCGCTATGAACATCCCCTGTCTGGAAAAACGGTTTTTTCTGACGATCTGCTGGACTATCCGTTCGTTTCCATGTATGATTTGGTGAGGTCGCCGCTCATTGACTTTTTCCAAAGCAGGGGTTATTCGAAAAAGATGATAAAGATTTTTGAACCGGGAAGCGCCCGCTCCCTGATTGCGAATTCCGACAGCCTGGCTCCCACATCCCTCGTTGCGCTGCTGGTTGGAAATCTCACCTACCCATTTCCCATTGACCACTTGATTCTGGAGGATTTCCATTGGAACCTGACGCTGGCGCTCTGTTACCATCAGAGCATCGACGGCAAAATTGCCCAAACCATCGCAAAACGTGTCGTTGATGCAACCAAGCAGCTTTTTAAAACACAGTCAGAGTTTTCAGACAAGACCGGCGCACTGACATATCTCTATCCGCCAAAGTGACTTGGGCCTTCTTTTGAAGCTAGGCGCCGTCTGAAAATGGGCAATATGCCCAGCGGCGAGGAATTTTTCCGCCGGGCAGGTCACTGCCCACAATTTTCCCTGTGTCTCTGAGGGGGATATCCTCTCTTTCGTAGACAAGGGCCACGGCGATGATTTCGCCGTCATGTGGGATATTATCCTGTCCCTGCCGCGCTCCGGCTGGTTCGTGACGTGCGCCGCCTCTTGTGTCTGGCAGGACGAGGATGGTGAGGAAACATCACTTGACAGGGGATACATGGAAAAGAAGCAAAGAAAGTGCTACCAATCTTACACAAAACACCGCCTAACGGGACAATAGGCGGTGTTTTTGTATGCGGCGGAAAATCTCTGAACCCTGGCCGCCACTGTCAACGCCAATTTGAAATTGTAAGAAAACGCCGAAGAAATTTTGTCATTTTTCGGCGGGTGAGATAACAAAATCAGGTACTTCCCTGTTCAAAAAGAGTGTTCACGATCTGCTGCTTCTGGCGCATAAATTCCATGCGCTCCTTCAGGCGGTAAGACTCGCCCTTGATGTTGATGACAATGCAGTGATGCAGGACGCGGTCCAAAATTGCGGAGGCGATGGTGACGTCGGCAAAGACCTCGTTCCACTGGGAGAAGGTCTTGTTGGAGGTAAAGACGGTAGACGTCTTCTCATACCGCCTGGCAATAAGCTGGAAGAACAGGTTCGCGCCCTGAATGTCCATGGGAAGATAGCCGATCTCGTCGATGATGAGCATCCTGTACTTGGACAAGACTCTGAGTTTGTCCGGCAAACGGTTCTCAAAATGAGCCTTCTTGAGCTGCTCAATGAGCTGGTGGCAGTTGATGTAGCAGGTGGAAAAGCGATGCTGGACCGCCACAAGGCCCAATGCTGAAGCCAGATGGGTCTTGCCCACGCCGGGCGGGCCGAGGAAGACCACATTCTCCCCGTTTTCCAGGAAGCGCATGGTGGCCA
>CATABD010000116.1 GCA_949494735.1 uncultured Oscillospiraceae bacterium | reverse complement strand
GACGCCGGCGCCAAGAAGGTCGTCATGTCCGCCCCCTCCAAGGACAGCACCCCCATGTTCGTGTGCGGCGTCAACCTGGACGCCTACACCCCCGACATGAAGTTCGTGTCCAACGCCTCCTGCACCACCAACTGCCTGGCCCCCATCGCCAAGGTGCTCAACGACAACTTCGGCATCACCGACGGCCTGATGACCACCGTGCACTCCACCACCGCCACCCAGAAGACCGTTGACGGCCCCTCCATGAAGGACTGGCGCGGCGGCCGTGCGGCGGCCGGCAACATCATCCCCTCCTCCACCGGCGCGGCCAAGGCCGTGGGCAAGGTCATCCCCGCCCTGAACGGCAAGCTGACCGGCATGTCCATGCGCGTGCCCACCCTGGACGTGTCCGTGGTGGATCTGACCGTCAACCTGGCCAAGCCCGCCAAGTACGAGGAGATCTGCGCCGCCATGAAGGCCGCCTCCGAGGGCGAGCTGAAGGGCATCCTGGGCTACACCGACGAGGACGTGGTGTCCAGCGACTTCCTGGGCGATCCCCGCACCTCCATTTTCGACGCCAAGGCCGGCATCGCCCTGACCGACACCTTTGTGAAGGTCGTGAGCTGGTACGACAACGAGATGGGCTACTCCAACAAGGTGCTGGAGCTCATCAAGCACATGTACAGCGTGGACCACAAGTAATTGCGGTCAAAACCGTTGATAAAAGCGCCCCCTGGTGTTCCAGGGGGCGCTTTCTTCGCCTGTTTATGGGAGGAAGAGCATCAGGAGATAGAGGGCCAGGAGGATCAGCGGCGGGACGATTTTGACCCACAGGGGCTTATCGCGAAGCCAATCCATATAAGCACCACGAATGTCAATGATTTCCCAAATCTGATCTACCACGTCCAGCCAGGACTTTTTCATCTCGGCGTCTCCTCCCATATGGGAAAAGGAGAAGCGGGGATATCCTCAGCTTCTCCTTTTTGCGTCATTGTATCTCGTAGTCCTTGCCGAACTGGAGGTCGGAATACCGCCTGGTGGCGTCCGGGTCCAGCTCGAACTCGTCCTGGCCCTGGCCCGCCAGGGGCTCCAGGTCGTCGGGCATGGGGGGCACGTCGTCGTCCGGCCCCACCGCCACCAGACGGGGGGCGGGCTTTTCCGGGGCGGGCTGCGCCTGCTGCGCTTCCTCCTTGCTGATCTGGGCGGTCAGGGCGGCCTTGATGTCTTCCGAGGGGTCGCTGTCCTTGGCGGCGGCCAGCTGCTCCGGGGGGACCAGCTGGCCCAGGTCGGACAGGAAGGCCATCTCCTGGTCATGGGCCGCCGCCAGCTTGCGCACATAGGCGGCGGTGGACTCCTGGGCCTTTTTCAGCCGGAATTCCTCCGCCTCCACCGCCTTTTTCAGCTCCTCCACCCGCTTGTGGGCGTCCTGCTCCGCCTGGCCCATGAGCTTTGCCTGCTTCTTCTTGGCGTCCTCCACCATGTCGTCCGCCATCTTTTGGGCGGCCAGCAGGGTTTTGCGCATGGCGTTGTCGGTGGCGCGGTACTCCTCCACCGTGTCGGAGAGCACCTTCAGCTTGTTTTTCAAAATCGCGTTCTCGTTGTAAAGGGCGGCATAGTCCTCGGTGAGCGCGTCCAAAAATTCGTCCACCTGGGCCAGGTTATAGCCGCCCAGGGTGGCCTTGGCAAAGGAGTGGCTGGCCACTTCCTGCGGAGTCATCATAGCGTAAAGTCCCCCTTATCTCTGTGTCAGAAGTACAGTCCGTTGTTTTCCAGCTCGTCGATGAGGTCGCCCAAAATCTCCACATTATAGGGGGTGATGATATACGTGGACAGGGCCACCTTCTTGATGGTTCCCTCGTTGGCATAGGCCACCCCGGACAAAAAGTCGATGAGGCGGCGGGCGATGTTTTTGTCCGTCTGCTCCAGGTTGAGCACCACGGTGCGCTTGTCCCGCAGGTGGTCGGCGATCTCGCTGGCGTTCTCAAACCGGGTGGGGCTGACCAGCACCACCTGGAGCTGGGTGGTGGTGTGGATATTGACCACCTTGTTGCCGCTGCGGCGGTCGGCATCGCGCTCCCGGTCCCTTTCCCGGTCGCGGTCCCGGTCCCTCTCCCGGGGCAGCTCCTTGATGCCGCTGCTCACCGGGGTGAAATCCTCCTCATAGTCATCGTCCTCCTCGTCCTCATAGGGACGGGCCAGACGCTTGAGTTCATCAAACAGGCTCATATAGACGTTTCTCCCTTCAATCGTGAGTAGATGACATAGGCGGGCGGGGGCCGAACAGGGCCGAGCCCACCCGCACACAAGTGGAGCCCGCGGCAACGGCGTCCGTATAGTCGCCGCTCATCCCCATGGAAAGCACGTCCATATCTATGCTATTATCTAACATTTCCCGCGTTATGTCAACAGCCAACCGGCGTAATTTTTGAAAATATGGGAGATTGTCCCCGGGGCGGACGGCCCGCGGCGGAATACACATCAGCCCCCGCAGCCGCACGCCCCCCAGGCGGGCCGCCAGCCGGGCGGCGTCCGGCGCCGATTCCGGGGCAAATCCGGATTTGGAGGCCTCCCCCGCCAGGTTGACCTCCAGCAGGATGTCCTGGACCAGCCCCAGCCTGTCCGCCTGGGCGGCGATGGCGCGCAGCAGCTTGTCCGAGGATACGGAGTGGATCAGCGCCACCCGGCCCACCACATACTTCACCTTGTTGGTCTGGAGGTGGCCGATGAAGTGGACCTGGGCCCCCCCGTAGGCGCCCTCGTCCAAGTGGGCGGCGAGCTCCTGCACCCGGTTTTCCCCGCACACGGTGACGCCGGCCTGGATGGCGGCCCGGATGGCCTCCGGCCCCTGGGTCTTGGTGGCGGCCAGCAGGGTGATTTCGGAGGGGTCCCGTCCCGCCGCCCGGGCGGCCTGGTCCAGCTGGGCGCGCACCCGGGCGATGTTCTCCCGCAGCCCCATCACCGCACCACCTTTCCATCGTAAATGCCGGAGGAGTTGAAGATCACCTCGTCCCCCGCCCGCAGGCGGGAGGCGTCGTCCGGCCGGGCGGGCCGGACCAGGTAATAGGACTCGTCGGTGTACAGCACCTCCACCTCGTGCCACTCCGCCTGGGCGCCCACCACGGTAAACACGCCGTAGCGGTTTACATGGCGGATGGAGCCGTCCTCGGCGGTCTCCTCCACCGTCTCCACCCGCAGGGCCTGCCGGGGGACGCGGATGCCCTCGATGCGCTGGGTGACCACGTCCACCGTCTGAAGGCGCAGCAGGGTGGTATCCGCCAGGTGGGAGCGGCAGGAGAACACGGCCAGCGTCCGGTCCCCGTCCAGCACCACCCGCTCCAGGGTCATGGAAAGCTGGCCGAAGTAGTCGCCGGAAAAGCTGAGGGTGTAGCGCCGGCCGGACTGGAGGCCGGTGCCGGTGCCGTCCAGCAGGGCGGCGTAGTACCAGGTGGAGTCGGTGATGAGCTTGCCCACCGTCCCGGGGGCGGGGCTGTGCTGCTGGTGGAGCAGCTCGTCCAGCCCGTCGGCGGTGATATTGTCCAGTATGCCGGGGGTGGCCACCCCTTCCCAGCCGTCCGTCCCGGCGGAATAGACGCCGGAGGCGGGGGCATACACCGTGGTGGACACCTGGTTCAGGGAGTGGTAGTGCTGGGCCAGCTGCCCCTGCTTATCCGCGATGAGCTGGGCCAGCTGGTCCACCGCCCCGGTGTCCCCGTAGGCGTAGTCCCGCTTGAACACCATGGAGCGCAGGCTGAGGGCGCAGTCGTCCAGCCCCGTCAGATCCCCCCCGGCGGCCAGGGAGCGCAGCGAGACGATGGACGAGATGACCTGGGCGTCCAGCCGGGCGGCGTCGGCGCTCTGGGTCCGGTCGCCCAGGGCGTATTGGAGCTGCTCAATCTCCGCCTCCAGCGCCCGGATGGACTGCCGGGTGGTGAGGGCGGAGGGGTCGTCGTACAGCAGGGCCACCGGGTCACCGGCGGCGGCTTTGGCTCCCTCGGGCAGGATCTGGTCCACATAGCCGTTGCCGCCTGCCAGGGGGATTTCGGTGCGTACCAGGATGCCCTGGGCCTCCTGCCCCACGTCGATGGAGTAAGTGTAAGCCCGGGTGGTGGCCAGCTCCCCCCCCCAGCCCCGGATGATATAGATGGCCAGGTAGGCCGCAACCCCCAGGCAGAGGATGCCGATCATGATTTTGGTGGCCAGGGTGCTCTCTTTCAACTTGATATCAGTCCTTTTTCCCTCTGGTGTGCTGTGTGGCTATCCCCGCGCTTCTTCCAGCTCTACCGGGTGCTCCGGGGCGATGGTGGAGATGGCGTGCTTGTAGATCACCTGCTGCCTGCCGTCGGACACCACCACCACCACATAGGGGTCAAAGGCGGTGATGACCCCCCGGAGCTGGTAGCCGTTCATGAGGAATACGGTGACCCGGGCGGCCAGGCGGCGGGCGGCGGACAAAAAAGCGTCCTGTACGTTGGGCTGCTTGGAGACGGGGACGGTGGATGTAAGGCTCATTTGAATACACTCCTTCTTTTTAGAAGCGCGAGGACGGCCATGCGGCCAAGCCGGGCGTGACAATGCCCCGCTCGGTTTTCGCGCTTGTGTATATTCATCTTAATCCACAGCCCCTGGCAAGTTCTGTCGAAAAAACGGCGGCGGCGGACAAATCAGGAATTTTTTCCCAATTGAACCAATAGGCTTGCTTGTTGCGGCGAAACCAGGTGAGCTGCCGCTTGGCGTACTGCCGGGAGCGCAGCTTGACCTCCTCCGCCCCCTCCGCCGCCGGACGGCCCTCCGCGATGGCGGCGGCGATCTCCTTATAGCCGATGGCCTGCATGGCGGTGCATTCCCGGGAAACCCCGGAGGCCAGCAGCCCCCGGACCTCCCCCTCCAGCCCCTGGGCCATCATGTGGTCCACCCGGCGGTCGATGCGCTCCCACAGCCAGGGGCGCTCGCCGAAGTTCAGGGCGATGGTCAGGGGGGTGTATCGGTTGGGCAGGGCCCGGCTGTCCCTGTCGTGCTGGGTGATGGTTTTCCCCGTGGCCAGGTACACCTCCAGCGCCCGGAGGGTGCGCTTCTCGTCGTTGGGGTGGATGCGCCCGGCGGCCTCTGGGTCCGCCCGCTCCAGCTCGCGGCGCAGGGCGGGCAGGCCCTCCGTCCGCACCCGCTCCTGGAGGCGCTCCCGCAGGCCGCTGTCCGGCGCAAAGGGGGCGAACTGCCGCCCGGCCACCAGGTTGTCGAGATACAGCCCCGTCCCACCCGCCACGATAGGCAGCTTTCCCCGGGCCAGGATGCCGTCCACAATGGGGACGGCCTGGGCCACATAGCGGGCTACGGAGTAATTTTCCCGGGGGTCGGCCACGTCCAGCATGTGGTGGGGGACGCCCCGCATTTCCCCCCGGGTGGGCTTGGCGGTGCCGATGTCCATGCCCCGGTAGACCTGCATGGAGTCGGCGGACACCACCTCCCCGTCCAGCCGCAGGGCCAGCTCCGCCGCCAGGGCGGTCTTGCCCGAGGCCGTGGGGCCGCAGATAACGAGAATATTTGGCTTCATAGAGACCTCCCGGCGGTGGTCAGGTGTGCCCTGCGCCCTGGGCCCGCTCCAGCTCCGCCCGGGCGTGGCGGTGGCCGTGCCGCCCGTCTGTGACGTAGTGGTTATGGGCGTGGACGTGGGTGACGGTATGGACGTGGGTGGAGCCGTCGTGGGTGTGGGTGAAGGTGTGCCGGTGGGGATGGGTGTGGCTGCGGATCAGGGTATCGGCCGCCGCCAGGGCCGTCCCCGCCAGCATGACCGCCAGCGCGGCCAGATACAGTGCCGACAGCCGCTCCCGGAGGAATACGAAGGACAAAAACGCGCCGATAAAGGGGGCGGCGGCGTAATAGGCGCTGGTTTTGGCGGCGCCCAGGGCGCTCTGCGCCCGGACGTAGAGGAAAATGCTCAGCCCATAGGCCACAAAGCCCAAAAGCAGGGCCGCCGCCGCGGCGGGAGGGGTGGGCAGGGCCTCCCCCCTGGCCAGGGCGATGGCCAAAGAGCCGGTGCCGGAAAAGACGCCCTTTAGGACGACGATTTCATAGGTGCTTTTGGAGGAAATCATCCGGGTGCAGTTGTTCTCAAAGCCCCAGCAGGCCGCCGCCAGGAGGACCAACAGGGAGCCGGGGGAAAAGCGCAGGCTGTCCGCACCCTGGAAGGACAGCAGGGCGCTGGACAGGGTGATAAGCCCGATGGCCGCCCACAGGCGCTTGGACACCCCCTCGTGAAAGACGAAAAGCGCGATGACGGCGGTGGCCGCGATCTCAAAATTGCCCAGCAGGGAGGCGCTGGAGGAGGAGCCGGCGCGTATGCCCATCATCAGCAGGATGGGCGCGGCGATGTCCAGCACGATCATGCCCACTACAAAAGGCAGGTCCTGCCTGGAGAGCGGCCGGGCCTGGCTGCGGTCTTCCCGGCGGAACAGGGACACCAGCCCAATGCCCAGCCCCGCCCCCAGGTACAGCAGGGCGGCCATCATGGCCGGCCCCACGTCCCGCAGCAGCAGCTTGGACACCGGCACGTTGACGGCGTAAAATGCCGCAGCCAGCAGGGCGGACAGGATCGCTCTCACATGTTTCACAGGAAGACCCCCCAAAAAGCGAATGGCGCATTTTTATTTTAGCACAACTGCCCCCGCTGTTCAAGACAGGGCGCCGGGGTAAAATTGCGCCCTTGCGCCGGGGGCCGTTCCATGATACAATATACTGTCTGTATACGCCCATAACCAAGAGAGGAGCCGCTGTATGAATACCAACTACGACGTGATGGTCCTGGGCACCGGCGAGGCCGGCATCTACGCCGCCTATGAGCTGGCGCTGAAATGCCCCTCCGCCCGGGTGCTGGTGGTGGACAAGGGGGCGGACATCTACCGCCGCCAGTGCCCCATTGTGGCGGGCAAGGTCCGCACCTGCGTCCAGTGCAGGGTGTGCGGCACCATGTGCGGCTTCGGGGGGGCGGGGGCCTTCTCCGACGGGAAATTCAACTTTACCACCGCCTTCGGCGGCTGGCTCACCGACTTTTTGGACCAAAAGGAGGTCATGGACCTCATCGGGTATGTGGACAGCCTCAATGTGAAGCACGGCGCCACCACCGAGGTGTACTCCACCGCCACCCCCCAGGCCCGCGCCCTGGAGCGGGAGGCGCTGAAATATGACCTCCACCTGCTCCAGGCCCAATGCAAGCACCTGGGGACGGAAAACAACCTGAAGATCCTCACCAGCATTTACGAGGCCATCCGGGACAGGCACACCTTCCTGTTCGACACCGCGGTCACCGCCATTGAGGCCAGGGAGGGCGTTTACACCCTGGTCACCGGGGGCGGGGAGCGGTTTTCCGCCCCCTACCTCATCGCCGGGCCGGGGCGCTCCGGGGCGGAGTGGTTCGCCAACCAGTGCAAGGGGCTGGGGCTGGAGCTGCTTAACAACCAGGTGGACATCGGCGTGCGTGTGGAGCTGCCCGCCGCGGTGTTCGAGCACATCACCGACGTGGTGTACGAGTCCAAGCTGGTCTACCGCACCAAGCAGTACGGCGACCAGGTGCGCACCTTCTGCATGAACCCCTACGGCCACGTGGTGGCGGAGAACGTGGAGGGCATCAACACCGTCAACGGCCACTCCTATTCCGACCCGGCCCTGAGAAGCGAGAACACCAACTTCGCCCTGCTGGTCAGCAACCGCTTCACCTCCCCCTTCAACGAGCCCTACCGCTACGGCAAGCACATCGCGTCCCTGTCCAATATGCTGGCGGGGGGCGTGCTGGTGCAGCGCTTCGGCGATCTGGTGGGCGGGCGGCGGAGCAACGACCACCGCATGTCCAAATCCTTTGTCCGGCCCACCCTTGCCGCGGCGGTGTCCGGCGACCTGTCCCTGGCCCTGCCCAAGCGGCAGCTGGACGACATCATCGAGATGATCTACGCCCTGGACAAGCTGGCCCCCGGCACCGCCAACTACGACACCCTGCTGTACGGCGCGGAAGTGAAGTTCTACTCCGCCCGCATCAAGCTGTCCGGCGAGCTGGAGACCGCCCTTCCCGGCTTTTTCGCCGTGGGCGACGGCGCGGGTGTGACAAGGGGCCTGGCGCAGGCGGGGGCGTCTGGCGTAAAGGCGGCGCGGGTGGTGGCGTCGCGGCTGAACGGATAAGGGCCGCCGGGGGCGGCCCCTGCAAAATTTTTGTGAGGTGAGCGTTATGTGGA
>CATABD010000115.1 GCA_949494735.1 uncultured Oscillospiraceae bacterium | reverse complement strand
TGCGCATCCTGTCCATCCACAAGTCCAAGGGGCTGGAGTTCCCGGTGGTGCTGGTGTGCGGCCTGGACCGGCAGTTCAATGAGGCGGACAGCAAGGCCGCCGTCCTGTTCCACCCGGAGCTGGGGCTGGGTCCCAAGCGGGTGGACCGGGAGCGGGGGCTGCGCTACACCACCATCGCCCGGGACGCGGTGGCCCTGCGCCTCAAGCGGCAGCTGCGGGCGGAGGAGATGCGGCTTTTATATGTTGCCATGACCCGGGCGGAGCACAAGCTGATCTTGTTTACCGCCGTCAACGGCCGGGGCGGGGCGCTGGCCTCGCTGGCGGGCCAGGCCCAGTGCCCCCCGCCCCCGCGCCAGATGGCCTGCGCCCGGTCCATGGCGGAGTGGGTGCTGGCCCCCGCTCTGTGCCGCCGGGACAGCGCCCCGCTGTGGGCGGGGCTGGACGTCCCCCGGCCCACGCCCCCGGCGGAGGAGGGGCTTCCCTGGGACATCCGGCTGCTGTCCGGGGCGGACTTTGAGGCCCCCCAGGGCTGGGGCGGCGGGGAGGGGGCCCAGGCCATCCCCCTGCCGGACGGCTGGGCGGAGGGGCTGGGCTGGCGCTACCCCCACATGGCCTGCGCCGCCATCGCCTCCAAGCTCACCGCTACCCAGCTCAAAGGGCGGGAGAAGGACGCGGAGGTGTCGGAGGAGGGGGTGGAGCTGCTTCCCGTGCCCCCCCGGCCCGCCGCCCCCCGGACCGCGCTGCGCCGCCCGGTGTTCGAGGGGGAGCGGCCCCTCACCCCCGCCCAGCGGGGCACCGCCCTGCATATGGTGATGCAGTACCTGGACTATGGCCGCACGGGCAGCTTCGCCGAAATCGCCGACGAGGTGACCCGGCTGGTGGAGGGGGAGTATATCACCCCCCGGCAGGGCAATGCCGTCAACCCGGCGGACATCCTGGCCTTTTTCCGCTCGGAGCTGGGCCTGCGGCTGCGCCGGTCAAAGCGGGTGGAGCGGGAGTTCAAATTCTCGCTGCTGGCCCCCGCACAGGACTACTACCCCGGGGCGGGGGAAGGGGAGCAGGTGCTGCTCCAGGGCGTGGTGGACTGCTGGTTTGAGGAGGAGGACGGTACGGTGACGGTGGTGGACTTCAAGACCGACCGGGTGGCCGGAGACGGCATAGAGCGCCGGGCGCTGGACTACCGGCCCCAGCTGGAGGCCTACAGCCGGGCGCTGTCCCAGGCGGCGGGGGTACCTGTCAAGCGCAGGTGCCTGTGGTTTTTCAATGCCGGGCGGGCC
The DNA here is from genome assembly GCA_949494735.1 of uncultured Oscillospiraceae bacterium. Classification (GTDB taxonomy): domain Bacteria; phylum Bacillota; class Clostridia; order Oscillospirales; family Oscillospiraceae; genus Enterenecus. The sequence continues at coordinate 6,980 of CATABD010000115.1, read as the reverse complement.
GTGGAGCTGTGAAAACAGAAAAAGGTTGGGGAATTTGAAAAAAGTCCTTGCAATTTTCCGCCGGGCGTGATATCATACACCTTGCGTTTAATAAGGAGCCAGTGCGCTCCTGGACTTTTGGCAGCGACAGAAAGAGGTGAATCCCCATGAAGGAAGGCATCCATCCCAAGTATCAGCAGACCACCATTACGTGCGCCTGCGGCAACGTGATCGAGACTGGCTCGACAAAGAAGGACATCAAGGTGGAAGTCTGCTCCAAGTGTCACCCCTTCTACACCGGCAAGCAGAAGATGGTGGATACCGGCGGGCGCGTCAGCCGCTTCAACAAGAAGTTCGGTTTGGGCTGAGCCACAACAACCAGTCAGTTCAAAGACCCGTTGCAGGTTTGCAGCGGGTCTTTCTCTTTTTCACAGGCCGGGCGTCAAAACAATACCGATGGAAACGAGGAAAATCAACCCGTATGTTTGAAAAAACCCAAGTAAAAGAGATCAACCGCGCCATCCTGGCCGGGCTGAACTCCCCCTGCCTTTCCCGGGAGGAGAACGCCACGGAGGAATCGCTGGACGAGCTGGCAGCCCTGCTGGACACGGCGGGGGGGATCTGCCTGGGCACGGTGCTGCAAAACAAATCCACCCCCGACCCCCGCACCTTCATCGGCGAGGGCAAGGCGGCGGAGATCAAGGAGCTGGCGGGCCGGCTGGGGGCGGACATTGTGATTTTTGATAACCCCCTGTCCCCCTCCCAGCAGCGGGTGCTCACCGGGGAGCTGGGGGTCACCGTCATGGACCGCTCCGCCCTCATCCTGGATATCTTCGCCAAGCGGGCGAGGACCAGCGAGGGGCGCTTGCAGGTGGCGCTGGCCCAGTACAAGTACCTGCTCCCCCGGCTCACCGGCATGTGGAAGCACCTGGAGCGCCAGGAGGGGGCCATCGGCACCCGGGGCCCCGGCGAGACCCAGATGGAGACGGACCGGCGGCTCATCCACCGAAAGATCGACAAGCTGGAGGACGAGCTGCGCGACGTGCGCCGGGTGCGCGCCACCCAGCGGGAGCGGCGGGAGAAGAACGAGGTGCCCGTGGTGGCCATCGTGGGCTATACCAACGCGGGCAAGTCCACCCTGCTCAACGCCCTCACCGGCTCGGACATACCGGCCAACAACCGCCTCTTCGACACCCTGGACACCACCACCCGGACGCTGGTAATCTCCGACACCTGCACGGCGCTCATTTCCGACACCGTGGGCTTCATCTCCAAGCTGCCCCACCAGCTGGTGGACGCCTTCAAGGCCACCCTGGAGGAGCTCGCCTTCGCCGACCTGCTCCTCCACGTCATCGACGCCTCCGGCCCCAACTGGCGGGAGCAGGCGGCGGTGGTGGACCGGCTCATCCAGGAGCTGGGGGCGGGGGAGACCCCCCGGCTGGAGGTGTTCAACAAGTGCGACAAATTTGTGGGGGATATCCTGCCCCATGGGGAGGATATGGTTCCCATTTCGGCAAAAACCGGGGCGGGGCTGGACAAGCTGCGCTCCGCCATCGCCAAGCGGCTGGACGCCGGGGCGCGCCGGGTGGAGCTGCGCCTTCCCTACGGCAAGGGGGGGCTGCTGGACCAGCTGTACCGGGAGGCGAAGGTGGAGAAGGTGGAGTACGGCGAGGCCATCCGGGTGACCGCCGTGTGCACCCCCAGGACGCTGGGACAGCTGGCGGATTATCTGGCGGAAGGCTGAGAAGCTGTTTGAAACCACATAAAATTTGGAAGGAAAGCCCTCCTTTGGGCTTTCCTTTTTTGCGCGCCCATGGTATAATAAATCAGTTCATACATTTTAGGGCTTGTTTGAAAATTGTCAACGCGCCCAACCGGCGGGCCTTTTTCCACCAAGCCGCGTTGACTTGCCTTGAAATACACAAAGTATTTCTGCGCCAAATCGCCTTGCCCGGCGAAAAAATTCCTCGCCGCTGGGCATATTGCCAATTTTCAAACGGCGCCTAAACGTGACTGGCGGCAGAGAGAGGAAACGGCTATGAAAATTGTGGTGAAAGTGGGCACCTCCACCCTGGCCCATCCCACCGGGCGGCTGAATATCCGCCGGGTGGAGGGGCTGGTGAAGGTGCTGTCCGACCTGAAAAATGCGGGGCACAAACTGGTGCTGGTGTCCTCCGGGGCCATCGGCATGGGGGTGGGCAAGCTCAACCTGCCCGGCCGCCCGGCGGACATGCCCACCAAGCAGGCCGCCGCCGCCGTGGGCCAGTGCGAGCTGATGTACACCTACGACAAGCTGTTCGCCCAGTATAACCATACCGTGGCCCAGCTGCTGCTCACCGCGGAGGACGTGAACTACCCCACCCGGCGGCAGAACTTCGTCAACGCCGTGAGCCGCCTGCTGGAGCTCAACGCCCTGCCTGTGGTCAACGAGAACGACGCGGTGGCCACCGACGAGGTGGGGGTGGCCACTACCATCGGGGAGAACGATACCCTGTCCGCCATTGTGGCCCAGTGCGTGGGGGCAGAGCTGCTGATCCTGCTCAGCGATATCGACGGGCTGTACACCGCCGACCCCCGCAGGGACGACCACGCCGCCCTCATCCCCGAGGTGCGGGAGATCACCCCCGAGCTGCGGGCGCTGGCGGGGAAGCCCGGCTCCGCCCTGGGCACGGGGGGGATGGCCACCAAGCTGAAGGCGGCGGAGATTGCCATGGCCTGTGGCTGCGACATGGTCATTGCCAACGGCCAGAAGCCGGAGCTTTTATACGATATCGTCACCGACGGGGCCCACACCGGCACCCGCTTCATCGGAAGGAGGGAGGGCAGATGACCACCCGGGAGCTGCTCCGGCGGGCCAAGGGCGCAAAGGCCGCCATGGCCCTGGCGGATACGGAGATGAAAAACCGGGCGCTGCTGGCCATGGCGGACGCGCTGATAGACCATACCCAGCCCATCCTCACTGCCAATGGCCTGGATCTCATTGAGGCCAAGGGCACGGTGTCCAACGTGATGCTGGACCGGCTGGCCCTCAGTGAGGAGCGGATCTTCGGCATGGCCCAGGGGATGCGGGAGGTGACCGCCCTCCCCGACCCGGTGGGGGCGGTGCTCAGAAGGGAGGAGCGGCCCAACGGCCTTGTCATCGAAAAGACCGCCGTCCCCATGGGGGTGGTGGCCATCATCTATGAGAGCCGCCCTAACGTCACCTCCGATGCGGCGGCGCTGACGCTGAAGGCCGGATCGGCCTGCGTGCTGCGCTGCGGCAAGGAGGCCCACCGCTCCGCCGCCGTCATTGTGTCCGCCCTGCGGGAGGGGCTGGCCGCTGCGGGGCTGCCCCAGGACGCCCTGGGGCTGGTGCAGGACGTGTCCCGGCAGTCCGCGGTGGAGCTGATGACCGCCTCTGGCCTGGTGGACCTGCTGATACCGAGGGGGGGCGCGGGGCTCATCCGGGCCTGCGTGGATAACGCCACGGTGCCCGTCATCGAAACGGGCACCGGCATCTGCCATGTGTATGTGGACAGGGATGCGGACCTGGACATGGCGCTGAACATTCTGGAAAACGCCAAATGCTCCCGGCCCAGCGTCTGTAACGCGGCCGAGGTGTGCCTGGTGCACAAGGATATCGCCGGGGCCCTTCTGCCCCGGCTGAAGGAGCGCCTGGTGGATGGCCGGAAGGCCAGGGGCCTGCCCCCGGTGGAGCTGCGGCTGGACGGGGCCGCCGCGGCCTTCATCCCCGGAAGGGGAGCCGGGCCGGACGACTTCGACACCGAGTTTTTAGACTACATTTTGGCGGTGAAGGTGGTGGACGGCGTGGATGGGGCCGCCGCCCACATCGCCGCCCACTCCACCGGCCACTCCGAGGCCATTGTCACCGCCAATGAGGAGGCCGCCCGCCGCTTTACCGCCCTGGTGGATTCCGCCGCCGTGTACTGGAACGCCTCCACCAGGTTCACCGACGGGGGGGTGTTCGGCCTGGGCTGCGAGATGGGCATATCCACCCAGCGCCTCCACGCCCGGGGGCCCATGGGGCTGGCGGAGCTGTGTACCTATAAGTATGTGGTGCGGGGGGCGGGGCAGGTGCGCTGACGGCTTGACTGGCGTTTCACGTGAAACGTTAGTTCGATACTAAACCGGGATGGTGAGGAAGGTGCGCACCGCACCGCCCAGGTCGGCGAACAGCGCCGTGTCCGGCGGGAAAAAGGTGAACCACACGATGAGCCCGCCCAGCAGGGCGGTGAGGAGGAGGGCGGCCTTGTCCGTCCCCGGCCACTCGCACAGCGGCCACAGCGCCCGGGGCAGCAGGAAGCCCACCGCCAGCAGCACGAAGTACAGCGCCAGGTCTACGTACAGGCTTTCCCCCCGCAGGGTGATGTGGTACAGGTAGCCCACCCCCGCCAGAATGGCGCAGGAGACCGGCAGGCTCAGCAGCCAGGGGGTGCGGCCCATGCCGTTCCCGCCCCGGCCCAGCAGAAGCGCCGCCCCAAGCAGGGGAAAGTAGAGCAGCTTTACATGCTCCCACACGCTCTCCCGCACCGGGGAGACCAGGGCCGTTATGGGGTTGGGCAGCCAGGTGAATAGAAAGTGGAGCGCCGCGCCCAGGGCGGCGGCAATCAAATAGTAAAGCAACAATTTTATGGTCGATTTTTCCATAGTCACACCTCGCTTTTTTCTATAAAGTATGCGGCGCTTGGGGCAGACTATGTTTGTTCCCCGCTCCGCTTTTTTCGCGTGTTTTGTCGAATTTTGTCCAATCAATGCCGGAGGGGCCAAGACCTTCCGGCATAAAGCGGGGATGGCCCTGCGTTCCGGGCCCTGCCCTGCTTCCCCCTGTCAAACCCGCCTGACATTGCCACGGTGAAAATTTGTCCCCGCCGCCATATTAACAGGGCGGGCGTTACGGCGTCCATGGAAAGCATGTTCCACGGCCGCCGGAGCACCTGCCAGTTATGAAAAGGCGGTGAATGGATTTGAATGAAGAAGCCAGACCATGTATGGGGGCGTCCGCCGCGCGGTTTGTGGGGCTGCTGCTGGCGGCGGTGCTGGCCATGTGGCCGGCGGTGAGCGCGGCCCACGCCAGCGCACCCACGGTGATCCCGGTGGGCAGGGCGGTGGGCATTAAGCTCTTTTCCGACGGCGTGGTGGTGGTGGGCACCTCGGACATTGCCACCCAAGAGGGCAGCGTCAACCCGGCCAAAGCCTGCGGGCTGAAGGAGGGGGATATTATCACCCACATCAACTCCACCGAGGTGGACACCATTGAGGAAGTATCCGCCCTGCTCCAGGAGCTGGAGGGGGAGGCCATGAGCATCCGGGCTATCCGGGACGACAAGCAGGTGCAGCTTACCGCCACGGCGGCGCTGTGCGCCGCCGACGGGGCGTATAAGCTGGGGGCCTGGATCAGGGATTCCATGGCGGGCATCGGTACGGTGACCTTCTACTGTCCGGACAGCGGGGCCTTCGGCGCATTGGGCCACGGCATCAACGATGTGGACACCGCGAAGCTCATGCCGCTGGACAGCGGCTCCATCCTGCCCGCCACTGTGGCGGGGGTGGAGAAGGGCAAGGCGGGCGACCCAGGCCAGCTCCAGGGGGTGTTTGACACGGATTCCACCCTGGGCCTGCTCAGCGCCAACACCGACGGAGGCGTGTTTGGCGTGATGGCAGACAGCGGCTGGGTGGAGGGCGCCCCGGTGGAGGCGGCGGTCCGGGACGAGGTGGAACCCGGGGAGGCCACCATTTTGTCCAATATTTCCGGCCAGCGGGTGGAGGAATACGCCATCCGAATTGAGAAGGTGTTTCCCCAGCGGGAGGACGACTGCCGGGACTACCTCCTGAAAGTCACTGACCCGCGGCTGCTGGAGGCCACCGGCGGCATTGTTCAGGGGATGAGCGGCAGCCCTATTTTGCAGAACGGGAAAATTGTGGGGGCGGTGACCCACGTGCTGGTGGACGACCCCACCAGCGGGTACGGCATCTGGGTGGGTCGGATGCTGCGGCAATGTGATAACTAATTGTAATTTCCTGTTTTTTGATTCTAAAAGTCGGGATGTGGCCGAATTTTGACAAGAGATGTCGAAGAAAAATTTGAAAAAATGTGAAAAACTTTCTTGCCATGTGGAAGATTCTGTGGTATTTTAAGAGCATGCCAAATCTTGGTAAAACAGGATGTTAAACACAGGTCACAGACCGGAAAGGAACAGGAGACATGGGCGACAAGAAGAGGATTGTGCTGGCGGATGCCGCGGAGGAATTTCGCCAAATGCTGGCGGATATGATCGGCGGGGAGGCGGACCTGACAGTGTGTGCCCAGACGGGCAGCGGTGAGGAGCTGCTGGACCTGATTGCCCGCCACCGGCCCGACGTGGTGATTATGGATCTGATGCTGGCGGGCATGGACGGGCTGGAGGTGCTGGAAGAGCTGGGGGAGGACCGACCGAAGGTGCTGGTGCTTTCCGCCTTCGGCGGGCCCGCGCTGGCCGGGCAGATCTCCCAGCGGGGCGGGAATTACTGTATGCTCAAGCCCTGCCGGGCGCAGTCGGTGATTGAGCGCGCCCGCCTGCTGTGCGATGCCCCGACGCTCCAGCTCCAGGAGGAGGGCGACGCCCGCGACATGGAGCGCCAGGTCACCGCCATCATCCATGAAATCGGCGTGCCCGCCCACATCAAGGGCTACCAGTACCTGCGGGAGGCCATCGGCCTGGCAGTGGCGGACATGGAGATCATCAACGCCGTGACCAAGGTATTGTACCCGGCGGTGGCCAAGAAATTCGGCACCACCGCCAGCCGGGTGGAGCGGGCGATCCGCCACGCCATCGAGGTGGCCTGGGACCGGGGCGATTTGGAGACGCTGCAAAAATATTTCGGCTACACCGTGTCCAACGCCAAGGGCAAGCCCACCAACAGCGAATTCATCGCCATGATCGCCGACCGCATCTCCCTGGAGCGCAGCCGCAGGGTGGGCTGAACGGACAAAATGGAAGGGCCGCCGTGCGTAAAGCACGGCG
>CATABD010000114.1 GCA_949494735.1 uncultured Oscillospiraceae bacterium | reverse complement strand
GCAGCCCCAGCGCCGCCGCTGCCGCCGCCTTGATCTGATTGATTGTCTTTTCCATTTGTAATGCCTCCTAATAAAAAATCCGCTTTGTCCTGATTGACAAAACGGAGGCATAAGGGGTATACTGTATACAGAAGGGCACTGCTACGGCGGTTAGCCCGTATCGACTAAGGTTGAACCGTTAGCCGTCCGGGGCCATCCGGGCGGCTAACACGCTTTTGGGGCCGTGGCTATCATCAGCAACAGCACGATGATGAACCATACCACGATGCGCAGGGCTTGCGCCCAGCGCCCGTTTCCCATCAGCATCACCCCCTTTCGCAAGGGAGTGGCTAACCGCCTTTTATGTAACAGTGCCCTTCTGCCGCTCAGTATACCATTATGCACCGCGTTTTGTCAAATCCCGCCGCCCATTGGGCGGCCTTTCTTATGGCCGCCGGCTCAAACCAGCCTGTACCCCGGCCTCTCCCCGCCGCACAGCCAGTAGTCCAGCCAGTCGAAGCCCACGATCACCGGCCCGGCCAGCAGGCACCACAAGGCCGTGTACAGCGGGCATACCTGCCCCCAGAGGTTGCCCCACTGCCCGGTGTAGTCCCAGACGCCCAGCCCCAGCCAGACGTTGAGGATAAGCCCCGCCGCCAGCTCCCCGGCGGTAATGGCCAGCCCGCCCAGCGCCGCTTGTACGGTCAGGGGCAACGACCAGGGCATATGCTCGTTGGCCACATCCAGCGGCACGCACAGCAGGGCGGCCAGCGCCATCATGGTCCAGTGGGTGTGACCCCGCCACAGCACCTCCAGCACCCCGTAGAGCACCCCGCCGAACAGCCAGCGGACCAGGTGGCCCTGCCAGTTACACATCGTCGGGGCAAAGTCCGTTCCGCTCCGTTTCCGCCTGTGGCGAAAACTGCGCTCACTTCCTTGCCCCTCCTCTCCCCGCAAAGCCAAGGGGCGGCTTTGCGGGGGCCCCTTTTTACGCATTCGTTGCTCCCTCCCCGGCGTTCAAAATAAGCGCCATATGCTCCGCCAGATCCTCCGGCAGCTCCGCGCCGTAGGTGATCGCGGAAACCTCCTCCGCACTTTCGCACCGCCGCACCCAGGCCGCCAGATGGTTATAATAGGTGGTGTGGTACAGCTTGTGGGCGGTGGCCGCCCGGGCCATGGCCCGGATATCCGCCGCCGGGTACAGGGCGCACAGCCCGCCGTCCAGGTGGTAGGGGTAGGCCGCCGCCCCGTCCCCTACCGCCGCCGCGGCGTTGGTGAGGTTGATCTGGTCCTCCGCCGTCAGCGAGATATGCCCTGTGGAACCCCCCGGCAGCTCCACGCCGCACCCGGCCACAATGGCGGCGCTGCACGCGGCGGACAGCTGGGCCAGCTTCTGCGCCCGCGCTTGCGGCAGGGGCGGGATGCGGTCCGCCTCCAACTCCGCCTGCGTCCGCAGGGCGGCCTTTCCCCCGTCCCAGCGGTAGAGCGGCACGCCGTCCATGGTGTACAGCGGCGGGTTTTCCTCCCCGTCCGGCGCAAGCCGGAACTGGTACTCCCCCTGCCCATTGATGCAGACTGCCCCGGCGGCGTCCCGCCCTGGGTTGGGCCCGTCGCTCCAGCCGTCCGTGATCCGCCCCTGGGCATCCACGGTGATGTAATGCCTGTTGTAAAACGGCTCGGCCTCCGGCACCGTTTCAGCCTCCCGGGCCTCGTTCCAAACTTCGTCCATGGTTTTCCTCCTCATAATTCAGCCGAAAATGTGATATATCCGCCGTCATAGCACCTGATGGCGTACGCTTCCTCCGGCTCAATCGTCTCCCCATCGGCAATGTTGACCGCACCGTAGATAGAATTGCCGTCCACACCAAAAAAGGATATGCTTTTGATATTTGTATCAGACGCCCCCTTGCGGAGCACCACATTTTTATAGTTCACAGCCGCGTTGGCCCGCATTGTCACAGGGATGGGCAGCGAGAAAATAGCCAACTTGGTATTCGTCCCCAATGCATACCCCGCCACCGCTTGAAACTGCGGATCGTCGGACAGATTCCCGATTCGCAGAAAGTGCCTCTGGCACTTCGCCAGCTCCAGCGCCCTGTTGGGCGGCGGGTCGTTGAGCACCCAGTTCCCGTCCCCGTCCTGGTGGGCCAGGGTCTGCGTAAGCCCCGGTTCCAGCTTGGCGGCCTCAAATATAATGCTTCCCCCGGCGTTGGTTTGCAGTGCCACACGGCCGACCTCTTTTGTCGCCACCGCCGCCACCACAATCAACCCGCTTTCGGTGATCTTCGCCGCCGGCCCATAGGTTCCGTCTGCGTAAACGAACTGGATATACCCGGTGCCCTTCACCTCGGGAACCAGGGCGCTCAGCGTGTATTCCCCCGGCGCCAGCGGGCGTTCAAAATATTGCAAAAGGTACACATTTTTATCCGCCGGGGCGGTGAGCCGGAGCCCGTTGTCCACGAGGACCACCACCGTACCTGTAGCGGTGGCTTTCCACCTGTCGATGCAGTACCCTGTCCCGGTATGCTCCGCCTTCCCCCGCTGGTTGACGACAGCCTCCCGGTCTCCCCAGTAAGCGTTGTCCAGCAGCTGGGCGCCGCCGCGCCGGTTCCCCACCCACGCCCCGGTGTGGGGGCTGTACAGGCTGCACAGGGCGTATTGCAGGGCGTAGTCCGGCGGGTCGTTGAGCGCCCAGTTTCCGTCGGCGTCCTGATGGGCCAGGGTCTGGCGGGTTCCCAGGTCAATCTTCATGCCCAGCAGGGCGCAGCTCCCCGCGGGGGCAGAGGTCTGGTAACCCACCGCCGCGTCCACCCGCGTGATTTCGCCCGCGCGCAGCGTTTTGGTAACGCTGTACAGCCGGTACTCGCCGGTGAGGGGGATGTTGACCGTGCCCACGCCGCTGCCCTCCCCGTTCAAAAACAGCAGCAGGTACGGGGTGGTGTCCCCTTTGGCCAGGATGGATATGGTGACCGTCTGTCCGGCCAGCAGGCCGGGGCTTTCCAGGCTCTGCGCCATCCGCCCGAACACCCCGTCCTGGGTTTTGTCCAGGCTGACGCCGCCCTCCGGCAGCACCCGCAGCGATATCCCCGGCGCAGACATGGACAGCGACCAGCGGTCTATGGTCATCCCCGCCGCCGTGTACTCATCTTTCCCGTTGCGGTTCACCACCCTGCGGAAGTCCCCGTTGACAATCAGGCCGGGACTGCTCCACCCCGGAACAGCCTCCGCCTTCCCGTCCGCGTTGAACCCCACCACCTGGCCGGGCAGCCCCGTCAAGGCGTCCTGCTTGGCCAGGGCCAGCGCGTCTACCGCCGCCTGGACGTCACCTGCCTCACCCTTCGCCTCCCTTATGGCGGCAATGAGGTCGGCATGATCCTTAGCTGTCCAGTTACGCCCGATAACCTCCCCTTTTGCCCATATCCTGGCCGTCCCCTCCACCCCGCGCACGCACCCGGACAGGGCCGAGTCCGTCTTGGCGGCATAGAGGATGGTCTCCCCCTCTTCATCCGTCCCGATGGTGGCCAAATTGGGGGCGGGCGGAAACGCTGAAATATCCGACACCCCGATGACAGTGTCGGCCTCGCCCACATTGCCTGTGATGGTGGCCTGCGGGGAGAAAGCAATGCCGGGGAAAAGCTGTGTGTCCACAAATATCCCTCCTCAAACTGTTTTATCCCCGCGGGACTGCACAAAGCCTTGGATTACCAGGTCGATGCTGATGTAGGCCAGGTCGTCGGGCCTCACCTCCAGGGACAGCCAGCTCCCCCGGGGGATCGTTTTGCCTGACCCCACTAAAAATGAAGTGATGTCCAGTTCGGCGGTGCTTTCCAAAAAATTGGCCTGCCTTACGCCGTTAATCCAGAGCGAAAAGCCTTTGGGGTGTCCAAACTTGTAAATTCCATGTGTGATCTGGTGGGAATGTCCGGGAATTGTAACGGTATGACTATGTCCGGGAATGGTAACGGAGTGGGTATGGCTGGGCACAGTCACCTGGTGGGTATGGCTGGGGACGATCACTTGATGGGTGTGGTCAGGAAGCGTGATTCGGTGCTGGTGACTGTCCACCCGGCTGAATCCGTGGCTATGCCCTTCCGCTTCCTGTGTGCTGGCTATGATCCAGTGGACGTTAATTCCGCTGTCCCCGGTATCGGTGACAATTCCGCCGCCGCCTTCAGATGTGTCGATGCTTCCGCCGCCGTAGCTGCTGGTGGACGTCCCGCCGCCTCCCCCGGAGCTGGTCCAAGCCTGGCTGTCGGTAGATGAGGTGGTCGTGACCTGAGATTCTTGGTTTTGCGTGCTCTGGGAATAGGCGCGAAACTGGCCCATGCGCACTTTAGCCAGCACCCGGTTCACAATCCTCATTTCCTTTGGAATGAAAAAGTCCATCACCGCGCCGTTTTTGCTGTCACAGTTGGCCTGGAGCGCTTGGGAATACAGCTGGGTAGCTCCCTGGGCGTAGGTCTGCTCGATGCGCTGGCGGTCCGCCATGTCGGCCAGGGAGGAGGCGATAGACGTTTCGCGATTGGCCACGACAAAAGCAGATCGATTGATCTCATCATAGGTACGCTGTACCTCGGTGATGTAGGTGTCCACCGATTCGCCTGTCTCCGAAAAGAGGATGCGCACCCGTTTGCCCACGGCGGCCTTGTCGTAATCGGACTGGGGGAGCTCTTGAAACCCGATCTGATATGAAAGCTGCGGCTCCTGAAGCTCATCCAGCATGGCCTGGGCGGCCGCCTTTAAGCTTGCCGGGTCCTCATACCTGCGATCCACCCACACCCGCTCTATGATGCCGTATTTGTCCGTAACCGCCTTTGGGCTTTGGAGGTATGGGACCCCTCCGTTCACGTCAGCGATCCCCAGCTGGTTCACCCCTTCGCCGTAGCCCAGTGGATAGAGGCGGGTTACAATTTGCTGGGGGTCTCGCTCCTTCTGGAAGGTAGTCATGTTGTGGCGCCGCCGCACATACATTTCCGGCCTGCCTTTGGTGTCCAGCCTTTTCAAAGATAGCTTCCACGGATATGTCAGCGTATTTGTCACCCACATGTAAGGCCCGGCCAGGGGGCTTGCGATGGAGAACAGGGCGGACAAAAGGGACTCCTGCTCCCAGCCGTACTCAAACTGGTTGCGGTAGTCGCATTGATCCAACATCCAATTTTTTGTCAGCTGATGGTTCAAAACGTATTGAATCACCTCGGCGGTGTAGACGCCAAGATTTCCAACGATATGATATCCAAACAGCACATTGTCGATGAGAGTGGCCAGCACGTGTTCGCACTGATAAACGCTTGCGCCGGCCTCATCTACGGACAGTTGAGACGGCATGATGCGGTACAGCTCGCCCCCGTTGTGCCGGACATACCAGAACGGCTTGCAATACTCATTTTTTGGATCTTTATACGGAAGGGAGAAATAGAGATACCAAACGGCGTTGATCCGCTGCTGCTCCGACACGCCGTAAGCGTTTTCCAGAATAGCCACCCTGCGGCGGCTTGCGTCAAAGACCTCAATCATAAGTATCTCTCCGTGTAAATGAGCTGCCCTTGGAGTTTGCCGCCGGAAGCGCTCTCAATGTTGAGCCGGAGGAGTTCCCGGGAGATGTTGATCCAGTCCCCGGACTGCGTGTGCAGCGCGTTCACGCCGTTCAGCAGCACGGCGAACAGCTCGCTGTCTATCCGCAGCTCGCCCCCGGGTGGGATCGTGAGCTGGAGGGTCGTCCGCTCCGTGGTCTGGGAGGTGGCCTCCAGCATGGATGTAAGCACTTCAGACGCGCCGAGGGACGCCGGGATGTTTTTCACCCCTTCAGCCCGGCACGCAAGGCGGCCCGCGCAGGTGTGCGACTCCGGGATGTTTTTTGACCCCCACGCACGGGACGCCAATCCGGCTGTAATGGCAATTCCCAGATGAATATCCATTGATGCGCGAACGGAGCTTTGCAGGGCGCTGGAGAAGGCTGCGCCGGAGATGACGTCCGCCGACATGGCCGCTGAGGCAGACAGGCCCTCAACGCCTTGGAATGCGGAAACAGCGGTGATTGTCCCCAGGGCGGAAGCCCGAAGCGTCTCCGCAAAGCGGGCCCGAAGGCCGACGGGGACTGCGGGCCCGGCCACCGCCCCCATGGTCTCGGAAAAGCTTGCTGCAAGCTCAACGGCCTTTATCCCCTGGTTCGCGGAGTACCGGGCAAGGCTGTACCGTCTGTCGTTATACATGGCTAATTGATCCCTACCTCTACCGCCCCCTCGCCAAAGACCGGCATATAGCCCCGTTTGAGCTCCTTCGGCTCATCCAGCGCTTTGATGCAGACGGGCTCGCCGGAGGCCTGGGCTGAGTAAATCGCGTGGTGGGTCAAGGTCCCCCACGCTGTGGATGGGCGGGGGAACGACGCGGCCTGGGAGCTGCGGATGATGATCTGCCCGGACGCCTGTTCCGCCGGGGCCCCGAATGTAACGGGGATCCGCTTATAGTTGTCCCCGGAGAGCTCGGAGCCGGAGGACTCCGGCGAGCCGTTCCATAAGGAGAGGTAGGGCGTGACCCCCTGGATTGAGGTCCCCCGGAAGATATTCAGCACCTTTGCCTTCCACGCCTTTGACAGGTTCCCCGTGAGGTAAAACAGCACATCCCCCGCCAGGAATACCGGGGGTTCCCCCGCCCCGATCACCAGCGGCTCCGTCAGCTCTCCCCGGGCCAGCATATTCCCGCCGGCGAGGGAATCCAGCACCCCCACATAGGAAATTGTGCCCGCCGCGGCGGCAGGGGTCGGAAAAGTGATGTCGCTGAGGTTCTGCATCCCAATCCCGCCGTTGGAATCCGCCGGGGCGGAAAAATCAACCGCCATACGCTTATATCCGGGGTAGCTCACCTCAATCCCGCCCGCGCCGTTCTCGCCCGGGTCGTTGAGGTAGAGGCCCAAATAGCATTTTGCCGGGGCCGCGAAGGCGACGCCGCGCAGGGTGTTCAATACGCCGTTCTCCAGATAATCGCAAGCATACATAGTCAAACGCTCCTTTTTATCGCTGTGATAGTGACGGTCTGGGCGGCGCTGCCGGAGGGATTCTTCAGCACAATCACACAGGGGGTCTCCGCCGTCCCCCGGTAGTCCACCCGGTTCTCCCCCGAGGCGATGGGCTGGGTCACTGTCCGCCCAAAGGCAAAGGGCTCGCAGATAAAAGAGAGGGTAAATTCCCGCATTGATTCATCACAGTAGTCCATAATCTCCGCAGGATCGTACAATTCCCCAATGTAGTACTTATCAGGCTCATCCCAAAGCCACAGGCGGCCTTTGCGGGACAGTGTCCCGGCAATCTCCCGCAGCTGGGCCCGGGAAATTTTTCGCTCCAGCACACAATCAATCCGCACTGTGCGCTCATCCCAGCACTGGGCACCGAAATCATACATCCCGCTGCGCTCTGGAATCTGTGTTTTCCGGGAACGCTTAGGTGGGGTAAGGGTGTCGTATTTCACCACCCGAATCCCCCAATCCGCAAGGCTGTTGTATGTCCCAAAACTGAAGCTGTCATATGGCAGGCTCATGTCGGCGCACACCCCCTCCGTCTCAACTCCCGGGCGGTTTCTGCGCCCAGCTCGCGGCCCATATTTCGGGCCTTTTCCGTGTTCTCCGGCGTACTGTTGCTAACGTAGACATTAATTACCTGCCCCCCGCTGGGCCTGGGCTCCGGGCCGTTCCCCTTTCCGTCTTTTGCGGTCAAGCCTACGGATATATTGGCCATCTCCGCTTCCACGGCGGCTCTGACCCGCTCTGTAAGCCCCGCCAGCTGCCTGGCCACAGATCGCTCCGTCTTTGGTATCTCACGCTCCACGCCCACAGCCACGCCCTGGGGGAGGTAGGGGCCCACTTCCTTGGCCATGACCCGGGAGGGGCTTTTAATGCCAAAGAAGTTTTTGGCCCCGTCGATGACATTCCGGGCCAGGTCGGCTACGGCGTTGATGGCGATGGCGGCGCCGTTCTTGATGCCGTTGGCAATGCCCTTGACGATGTTTCCGCCGATGTCCAGCATCTTGCCGGGTAGGCCCATAATAACGTTCAGGATGCCGCTCACGATACCGCTCATGGCGCTGGTCGCAGTGCCGGCCAGGTTCCGCATGGTATTGGCCAGCCCGGTGATGCCGTTCCGCCCCAGCTCCGCCAGCTTGGAGGGCAGGGACTTGATGGCGTTCACCACCGCGTCCAGCACGTTCTTGCCCGCCGTCTTTACCGCCGGGAGTATCTTCAAAATACCATCCTTGATGGCGGTGATGGCCTTTTTACCCAGATCCAGCCAGTTGAACGCGGACCATGCGTCCACCACGGCCCCGATGATCTTGGGAATGTTCTTAACCAGCACCGGGATATTCTCAACGAGCCCTTTCCCCAACTCCAGGATGAGTTTCCCAGCGGCAAGAAGCAGCTTATCCTGCGCCCTGCGGGGCTGCTGCTCCCGCTGTTCCTGCCGCAAGATGTTGTAAACGCTCCTGCGGATTTGCTCGG
>CATABD010000113.1 GCA_949494735.1 uncultured Oscillospiraceae bacterium | reverse complement strand
GCCGCCCGCCGCAAGGAGATGCTGGAGGATATCGCCATCCTCACCGGCGGCCAGGTCATCTCCTCCGACCTGGGTATGGAGGTCAAGGAGGCCACCATGGATATGCTGGGCCGCGCCCGCCAGGTGAAGGTCCAGAAGGAGAACACCATCATTGTGGACGGCGAGGGTTCTTCCGACGCCATCTCCGCCCGGGTGGGCCAGATCCGCAAGGCCATTGAGACCACCACCTCCGACTACGACAAGGAGAAGCTCCAGGAGCGGCTGGCCAAGCTGGCCGGAGGTGTGGCCATCATCCGGGTGGGCGCTGCCACCGAGGCCGAGATGAAGGAGAAGAAGCTGCGCATTGAGGACGCGCTGAACGCCACCCGCGCCGCTGTGGAAGAGGGCATCGTGGCCGGCGGCGGTGCCGCCTATGTGGACGCCATCCCCGCCGTGGAGAAGCTGGTGGACACCCTGGAGGGCGACGAAAAGACCGGCGCCAACATTGTGGCCAAGGCCCTGGCCGAGCCCATGAAGCAGATCGCCGCCAACGCCGGTATCGACGGCTCCGTGGTGCTGGAGCGTGTCAAGTCCGCCGGCAAGACCGGCTACGGCTTCGACGCCTACAAGGAGGAGTACTGCGACATGATCTCCTCCGGCATCGTGGACCCCACCAAGGTGACCCGTTCCGCCCTGGAGAACGCCGCCTCCGTGGCCGCCGTGCTGCTGACCACCGAGTCCCTGGTGGCCGACAAGCCCGAGCCCCCGGCTCCCGCTGCCGCCCCCGCCCCCGACATGGGCATGTATTGATTCCAAGCTGAATGTGAAAATCCCCGCAGTCCACAGACTGCGGGGATTTTTTCTGTCAATCATCTGATGGCTCTCCGTAATGCCCCTGTACCGCCGGGGGAAGCTCGTCATACTGCACCTCGGCCCAGGTCATTACCCCCCGGCCGGGCCGCACCGTCAGCCGCAGGAACGCCCCCTCCCGAAGCTCCCGAGACACGCCGAAAGTGATGTCTTTTTCGCCGCCGTCCTTATCGTAGGAGGGCAGGGTGTAGGACCAGTCCATCCCTCCGTTGCCGGACAAGTCGATGGCACCCTGCCCCCCTGCCCGGCTCAATTTGCTGTTGTCGATCTGCGTGTAATAGGCGATATCGCCGGAGCCGGTGAAAAACGTGGTGTAGCACAAGATGATGACCGCGATAACTACCGCGGCGGCTCCCAGCCAGATCAGCCATGTTTTTTTCATGGGTATGTCCTCCAATCGTGTGATTGCGGAGGGGCTTCCCCCGTCCGATGATTGGATTGTACCCCACGGATACCAAGGCTCCTTAAAGCGCAGGTTAAAATAGTCTAAGGTTTAGGCCCTTAAAATGTGATTTATTTGTGACTTTCCTCTTGACAAAGAAAATGGGAAGTGATATATTTATCCTATCAAGAGAGAAATATATCTCGAGATAAATATATCTCATCTGTCGGGAGGAACGTATCATGAAAAAACCAAGCGTAAAATTTACCGTTATCCTGGGCGTGATCGTGGTGCTGCTGTTGGCGGGGGCCAGTTGGTATTCCATTATGTTCAACGACTGGCGGCTGGTGGCCCGCATGGACTTTGAGGCCTACGAATTTTTGTCCAAGGATCTGCCCATGCTGGGGGCGCTGCTCCTGTTCAACCTGTATGTGATCTATCTGGGGGGACTGCTGGTCTGGGCCATCGTCGCCAGCAAGCGGCGGCTGGCAAAGACCAAGACCACCCGGAAGATGGATCCCAGGCTGGGCCTGCTGGGCGTTTTTGGATTCTTCGGGTTTGTGGGCTTTTGGACCTACAGCGCCTTCCATCAGGTGTACCCCTTTATCTTCTTCGTGTTCTTCGGCTTTTTCGGCTTCTTCTATGAGGGCAGGATGTCCGGCATCCTGATGGACGAGCGGTATGTGGAAAACAGGACACGGGCCGAGCTGGCCGCCCACCGGGTCACCGTGGCCGCCCTGTTCGTGACCTTGCTGGTGGTGGCCCGGGGGGCCATATTGGGGAACCTGGAGTATACGCTGATCGCCGTGCTGATTGTGCTCTCGCTGACGGTGGCGCTGGACCTGTTCCTCAGCGAATACCTGCTCTACCGCTATGACCGGGCGGACCAGCTGGACGAAGGCGGGGAGGGGTAACTATGCCGGACTTCGAGTGCAGGCTGAAAAAGTACCGCCAGCTCAAGGAGCTGACCCAGGAACAGCTGGCCCAGCAGGTGGGGGTGCGGAGGGAGACCATCATGCGGCTGGAGAAGGCCCAGTATAACCCCTCCCTCAAGCTGGCGGTGGACATATCCCGGGCGGTGGAGGCCCCCATTGAGGATATTTTTATCTTCCCGTGAACAGGAGAGACCCCCGGGCCGCGGCCCGGGGGTCTTGCGCAGAAAAGGAGGTGAGCCGGAGCGCTGCCGCTCCGGCTCAAAAAAGGATGGAGGATAGAATGAAAAAGAAAAGCGTCTCTTGCAAGTATTAGAATACCGGGCAGTCGTTACAAAAGTTCGCGCTCATTTGTTACAAAAGCATTAAATCTTCCCGGAGAGAGGGGATTATTTGTTGCTTTTTGGAAGCTCGTCCAATGCCAGGCAAAAATCAAAGCGTTCCGTTCCGTCCCCGCCCTCGCCCCGGGCGAAAAGCTGGCCGTCCTGGACGGCGGTGTCCACCCACAGGGTTTCGCCCGCCTGGCACTCGCTGACATAGCCGATCTGGAAGGAGCGCACAAACTTCCCCCGGCCCAGCCGCTCCAGGTGGAGGCTGTCGCAGGCGAAGTCGGCGTAGTGGGCGTTGTTCACGTGGCCGTTGATGTCGGTGTCGGAGTAGCCCAGCTCCCGCCGGACGCGGGCGTCAAACTGCCCGGGCATGGCCGGGCGGCGCAGCTTGACGGACTTACACAGCCCGCCGCCGTCTGTGCCCTGGAACTCCGCCAGGTTTTTCATGCGGAACAGCTTATGCTCGTCCGCGTCCACCATCACCCACACCGAGGTGCCCTGCCCGATGGGCTTCCCGTCCCGGAACAAATCAAAATCCCGGTAGGAGGAGGCCCCGGACGCCCCCCGGTGCCAGGTTTTCACGGTGATGAGCTGGTTCCAGCGCAAAGGGGCGTCCAGCTCCACCCAGTTGCGGGTGACCATCCACAGGCAGTTATACTTTTCCTTGATCTGGGGGCCGGCCACCCCCAGCTCCAGCGCCGCCTGGGTGGCGGCCTCCTGGAGGTAGCCCAACACGGCCGACGGGCGGCACTGGTTGAACAGATCCACGTCCCGGGAATCCACCCGGAAGTCCGTTTCATAAAAGGTGCTCAAGGGTTATTCCTTCTTTCCAGGAATGGTGAGGGTGTCCCGGGCGCACAGGGCGTCCAGGTCGTCGGGGGTGGCGGCGCCCAGGCGCAGGGCCGCGCCGCATTGGGCGCACACCAGATCCACCGAGGAGTAGCCCACCCGCACGCCGTAATCCGGCGATCCGCAGGCGCATTTCACACCGCCCCGGGCGGCGATGTCCTTCAGCTCGCCCAGCACCTCGCCCATGACCGCCTCGTTGAGGAAAGCGCCCCGGTTTTCCGTCTGGTCGTCCAGCCGCAGTTTGTCCACCGCCGCCTCCAGCTTTTCCATGGCCTGGAACACCGGGCCCTCCTCGCCGATGTAGCAGCACCCCAGCCCCGACGCGGGGCAGGACAGGGCCAGCAGCTTTTGGCGCAGCAGTGCGGCGTTGGCGCACACCGCCCGGTGGTCCCGGGCGCAGAACAGGCAGGGCACGGTGGCCTCGCAGCGGTCCCCCAGCTGGCGGAAGGCCAGCTCCGACTTGCCGCAGGGGCAGGGCAGGACGTTGTCCCCGGCGGCGAGCTGAAAGGCGGTGCGGGAGGCGATGACCGCCTGGCCGCACACGGGGCAGATGTATCCTATGGTACGCTTTTCCTCTGGCATCGGCTTGTTCCTCCCCAAACATTACGAAGGGTATTATATCACGATCTTCCCCGTTTTTCCAGAGACAAGGCCGTTTTTGTTGTCAGATTTTTCTCAATGTATGAATTTCCTTTCACAGCGCAAACTAACGGCAAATCCTGTGCGAACGAAAGGAAGTCACTTCCATGGAAAATCGCAAGCTGGGGCGGCAGACCTTCCAGCCCGGGTCGCCCCCCGTCATCATCGGCCACGGCTCCGCCGCGGGCAAAAAGGAGGCCGAGGGCCCCCTGGGGCGGCATTTCGACCACACCTGCCAGGACGACGCCTTTGGGGAGGAGACCTGGGAGAAGTCCGAATCCGCCATGCAGCAGCTGGCCCTGGACGCGGCGCTGAAACGGGCGGGGCTCCACTCGCCGGACCTGGATCTGCTGCTGGCGGGCGACCTTTTGAACCAGTGCATCGGCTCGGGTTACGCCGCGCGGGCGGCGGCGGTGCCCTTCTTTGGGCTGTACGGGGCGTGTTCCACCATGGGGGAGAGCCTGGCCCTGGCCGCGCTGCTGCTCAGCGGCGGGTATGGGAAGTATGCCGCCGCCGTCACCTCGTCCCACTTCTGTTCGGCGGAGCGGCAGTACCGGACCCCCCTGGAGTACGGCTCCCAGCGCACACCCACCGCCCAGTGGACGGCCACCGCCGCCGGGGCGGTGATCGTCACCAATGAGGTGCGCCCCGGCCCCCGGGTGGCCCGGGTGACGGTGGGCAAGGTGGTGGACAAGGGCATCAAGGACGCCAACAACATGGGGGCGGCCATGGCTCCTGCCGCCTATTCCACCCTGAAGGCCCACTTTGAGGACACCGCCCTGTCGCCGGACTACTACGACCTCATCGTCACCGGCGACCTGGGCAGCCTGGGCCACGAGATTGTGTGCGACTTCTTTGCCCGGGACGGGGTGGAGCTGGCCAACTACAACGACTGCGGCCTACTCCTGTTTGACCGGGAGCAGCAGGACGTCCACGCCGGGGCGTCCGGGTGCGGGTGCTCGGCGTCGGTGCTGTGCGGCTACCTGCTGCCGGGGCTGCTGGCAGGGCGGTGGAAGCGCATCCTGTTCTGCCCCACCGGGGCGCTCCACTCCCCCACCGCCACCATGCAGGGGGAGTCCATCCCCGGCGTGTGCCACGCCATCGCGCTGGAAGGAGGCAAATGATGGACTATCTGAAAGCATTTCTGGTGGGCGGACTGTTCTGCGTCATCGGGCAGCTGCTCATCGACAAGACCAAGCTCACCCCCGCCCGCATCCTGGTGGCCTACGTGGTGTCCGGGGTGGTGCTGGGGGCCGTGGGCGTGTACAAGCCCCTGGCGGATTGGGCCGGGGCGGGGGCCACGGTGCCTCTCACCGGCTTCGGCTACGCCCTGGCCAAGGGAGTCAAGGAAGCGGTGGCGGAGAAGGGGCTGCTGGGCGCCCTCACCGGCGGCGTCACCGCCACTGCGGGGGGCGTGGCGGCGGCCATCTTCCTGGGCGTGGCGGTGGCCTTCCTGTTCAAGCCAAAACCGAAAAGCTGACCAGAAGCGTCCGGCGGAAACCGCCGGGCGCTTTTCCTTTTGCCGCCGGACGACACCCATTGACAATAAAATCAGATTCCACTATAATCATATATTACTGTGATTTGACGCGGGCGGGGCGGCGCCCCGCAGAGAAAAAAGGAGGAATCCCCTGTGGTACGGCCCGAAGGCGAAAACAAGATGGGCGTCATGCCGGTAAACCGGCTTTTGCTGAACATGTCTATCCCAATCATGATCTCTATGCTGGTCCAGGCGTTTTACAACGTGGTGGACAGTTATTTCGTATCCCAACTCAACGAGGACGCGCTCAACGCGGTGTCGCTGGCCTTCCCGGTGCAGAACCTGATGATTGCCGTCGGCGTGGGCACCGGCGTAGGTATCAACGCCCTGCTGTCCCGCAGCCTGGGGGAGCAGCGGCGGGACAAGGCCGATCTGGCGGCGGTGAACGGCATTTTCCTGGCGGCGGTGAGCTGTCTGGCGTTCGTGGCGCTGGGCCTGACCTGCTCCCGGCTGTTCTACACGGTGCAGACCGACGTGGAGGGCATCATCAACTACGGTGCGGATTACCTGTCCATCTGCTGTGGGGCGAGCATGGGGCTGTTCGGCGCGGTGACGCTGGAGCGCATCCTCCAGGCCACCGGGCGCACCGTCCAGTCCATGATCTCCCAGGCGGTGGGGGCGGTGACCAACATCATTTTGGACCCCATCCTCATCTTCGGCCTGGGCCCCTTTCCCCGGATGGAGGTGGCGGGGGCCGCGCTTGCCACCGTCATCGGCCAGTGCGTGGGCTGCGGCGTGTCCATCTTTTTCAACGTGGCCCAAAACCCGGATGTGAATTTGTCCTTCCGGGGGTTCCGCCCGGACGGCCCCACCATCCGGGCCATTTACAGCGTGGGCCTGCCCGGCATCGTCATGCAGTCCATCGGCTCGGTAATGGTGTTCGGCATGAACCAGATCCTTCTGGGCTTTACCAAGACGGCCACGGCGGTGTTCGGGGTGTATTTCAAGCTCCAGTCCTTCTTCTTCATGCCGGTGTTCGGCCTTTGCAACGGGATGGTGCCCATCGTGGCCTACAACTACGGCGCCCGCAAGCCGGAGCGCATCCTCAAGACCATCAAGCTCAGCGCCGTCTACGCCACCGCCCTCATGGCAATCGGCTTCGCGGTGTTCCAGCTGGTCCCCGGCCCGCTGCTGTCCATCTTCCAGGCGGAGGATGGGGCGGCGGGGGATCTGCTGGCCATCGGCATACCCGCCCTGCGCATCATCTCCTACAGCTGGCTGCTGGCGGGCTTCGGCATCGTGTCCGGCTCGGTGTTCCAGGCGCTGGATCACGGCGTACTCAGCCTCACCACCTCGCTGGTGCGCCAGCTTATCGTCCTGCTTCCGGTGGCCTTCCTCCTGTCCCGGCTGTTCGAATTGGAGCAGGTGTGGCTGGCCTTTCCCATCGCGGAGCTGTTTTCCTGTACGCTGTGCGTCATCTTTATGCGCAGGGTGTACCGGCGGGACATCCTGCCCCTGCGGGCCGGGGCGGAGGGCTGAGCCAAAACTTTACGTTTTTCCTTAAATGCCCATTGACAGCGGGAAAAGCCGTGTTATAATAAAACCGTACAAGTGAATAACCCTTATCAAGAGTGGCGGAGGGACCGGCCCAATGAAGCCACGGCAACCTGCGAAGCAAGGTGCCAAGTCCGGCGGAAACGCGAGATGAGGAGAGAACTGAACCATCCAGCCCCCGCCGTGTCCCGGCGGGGGTTTTTCAGCCTCGTCCCCAAAAGAAAGGAGAAACAAACCATGGCAAAAAGACTGTTTACATCTGAATCGGTGACCGAGGGCCACCCCGACAAGATCTGCGACCAGATCTCCGACGCCATTCTGGACGCCATCATTGAGCAGGACCCCAATGCCCGGGTGGCCTGCGAGACCGCGGTGTCCACCGGCCTGGTCCACATTATGGGGGAGATCACCACCTCCTGCTATGTGGACATACCCAAGATCGCCCGCCAGGTTATCCGGGACATCGGCTATGACCGGGCCAAGTACGGCTTCGACGGCGACAGCTGCGCCGTCATCACCAATATCGACGAGCAGTCCCCCGATATCGCCCTGGGGGTGGACAAGGCCCTGGAGGCCAAAGAGGGCCAGCTGGACGACGGTCTGGACAACGGCGCGGGCGACCAAGGCATGATGTTCGGCTACGCCTGCACCGAGACGGAGGAGCTGATGCCCCTGGCCATCGCCCTGTCCCACAAGCTGGCCCAGCGGCTCACCCAGGTGCGCAAGGAGAAGCTGGTGGACTACCTCCGGCCCGACGGCAAGAGCCAGGTGACCGTGGAGTACGGCGCGGACGGCAGGCCCGTCCGGGTGGATACGGTGGTGCTGTCCACCCAGCACGCCCCGGAGGCTACCCTGGAGCAGATCAGGGCCGACATGATCGAGCTGGTGGTAAAGCCCACCATCCCCGCCGCCCTGCTGGACGAAAACACCCGTATTCTGGTCAATCCCACCGGCCGCTTTGTGGTGGGCGGGCCCCAGGGGGACTCCGGGCTCACCGGGCGGAAGATCATCGTGGACACCTACGGCGGGTCCGCCCCCCACGGCGGCGGCGCGTTCTCCGGCAAAGACCCCACCAAGGTGGATCGCTCCGCCGCCTACGCCGCCCGCTGGGTGGCCAAGAACATCGTGGCCGCGGGGCTGGCTGATAAGTGCCAGGTGCAGCTGGCCTACGCCATCGGGGTGGCCAGGCCCGTGTCCGTGCGCGTCGACACCTTCGGCACCGGCTCTGTGGGCGACGAGGCGCTGGAGGCGGCTGTGGACAAGGTGTTCGATCTGCGGCCCACCGCCATTATCAACCGGCTGGACCTGCGCCGCCCCATCTACCGCCAGACCGCCGCTTACGGCCACTTCGGCCGCCCGGAGCTGGAACTGCCCTGGGAAAAGACGGATATGGTTGACACAATCAAAGCCGCGCTGTAGGCCGTAGGGCGGCCGAACACGCGCCAAATGGCGCGTACAAGCGTTTTGACATAGCCAAAACCTTGCCGCAGGGCGGATTTATTCCGCCCGAGGATGTTTAAACCAAAGGGGCCCCCGCAAAATGGGACATTTT
>CATABD010000112.1 GCA_949494735.1 uncultured Oscillospiraceae bacterium | reverse complement strand
ACGCTTTGCGTCCGGCCCTCTGCCGTGTCTTTTTTAATGATACGCCCGGTACAGGAAGGTGACGATCTCCCCACGGGTACATACCTTACCCGGATTGAAGGTGGCGCCGGAATCGCCGTTGGTCACACCCCTGTCCACCGCCCAGGCCACCGCCCTGGCATAGGCCTCCCCCGCAGGCACGTCGCCAAAGGCACACGCCGGGGCGTCCGGCCTGCCGAAGGCCGCCCAGATATAGCCCACCGCGTCCGCCCTGGTGCAGCGGGCGGCGGGATCAAAGTCCTGGCCGATGATTCCCTCCTGGGCCGCCCAGCACACGGCCTGGGCGTAGAACTCCTCCCCGCTCAGGGGGATGGGGGACCAGCCCTGGCCTTCCGGCCTGCCCTCCGCCCGCCACAGGAAGGTGAGGATCTCGCCATGGGTGCAAAGCTCTGCCGGGGAGAAGGTGGCGTCCGTGGTGCCCTGGGTGATCCCATCCCCCACCGCCCAGGCCACGGCCTCAGCGTAATAGGCATCCGGCATCACGTCGGAAAAGCCCGTATTCACAACCGGGCGGGGGGCAGCGGGGTCGTACTCGTAGTCCTCCCCGCTCAGCGTCAGCCAGCCGTCCACAAACAGCCCCTGCTGATCCTGCCCATAGGCATATACCGCGCCGCACTCCGGCCTGCTCACCGTGTGCACCCGGCCGCCCTCCGCAGCCGACGCGCCGGCCAGGAACAGCTTGTCGGGCGCCCCCGCCGCGCCGTCGTCGCAGTTGGTCACGTCCGCCATGTAGTTCTGCCCGTCCTCCATGCGCACCACATTCCACATATGGCTGCCCCCGTCTATCGTGCCGGACACGGTGTAGCACGTCACGTCCCCGTCGAACCGGGTCAGGTCGCACAAATATTGGAACGCCTTGGCATACCCCTCGCACACCACGTTGGTGGATGGGTCGCCGTCAAACACATACACCAGCTGCCAGGGGTCGCCATAGGGGACGCCGGCCTTGGCGGCGTCCGCGTCGTAGGACACCAGGGCGCAGATCTCCCTGCGGTAGGCCTCCAGCTTTTCGTAATCGGGCAGCTCCTTGTACCGCTCCACGATGGCCCGGGCGCTGTCCGCCGCCCGCTTTGCCTGGGCCGCCTTACCGGGGCTCACCACAGTGTCGCTGTCCCCCCGGTATGCCTGGGCCACCTTGATGCTGACGGTGAGATTGCGTATCTCCGCCCGGCTGCCCCGGACGACCCGGTCATAGGACCAGCCGTACCGCAGATCCTTCCAATACAGCTCATAGGGGCAGTCTGCCGACAGGGCGGTATACACCCTGTCTATATCCAAGGCCTGCTCAAGCCTCTCATCCAGCTTGGCCACCACCGTCTGCTGATCCTTCCCCTCCGCCCCCAGCTCCTTCAGGCTCCAGCACAGGGCGTCCAGGTCGGGAATGCGGATGGCGGTGCTGCTCCTGTTCCCGCCGGCAATTTTTGCCACCTCCTCCCGCAGCACCCGGTACACCTCTCGGTCCACCCCCGTCAGCCGGCTGCCCGCCTGACCTGCCTGGACGCGGTCCCCTCCCGGCTTGGCCGCCAGGGCCGCCCCCTGAAGCATTCCAATTGCCAATGCCAGCGCCAGCAGCGCGGCCATCACGTGTTTTTTCATCATGCGCTCCCCTTCTATGCTCCATTTTCCATAAAAACGCGGTTTTCCCCATTGTACCAAACCTCCGGCAAAATTACAAGGGCGCCTCGGGGCGCCCCGCCCTTTCCACCGTTGAAAATCCGCCTTTTTTGTGGTATAGTAGACGCACTTTAAAATGCTGCGGGGAATTTGACGCCCCGCCGGGAGGCGCGCCGTGGATAAATTGGAACAGCTGACCGCCCCCCTGCTGGAGTGGTTCCGGGACAACGCCCGGCCCCTCCCCTGGCGGGACGACCCCACCCCCTACCACGTCTGGCTGTCGGAGATTATGCTCCAGCAGACCAGGGTGGCGGCGGTGCTGGGCTATTACGCCCGCTTTCTGGAGGAAGCGCCGGACATATCCGCCCTGGCCGCCCTGCCCGGGGAGCGGCTGATGAAGCTGTGGCAGGGCTTGGGGTACTACTCCCGGGCCCGGAACCTGCAAAGGGCGGCGCAGGTCATTGTATCCGAGTACGGCGGGGAGTTCCCCCCGGACTACGCCGCAATCCGCTCCCTGCCGGGGGTGGGGGACTACACCGCCGGGGCCGTGTGCTCCATCGCCCTGGGCCTGGCCACCCCCGCCGTGGACGGCAACGTCCTGCGGGTATACGCCCGGATCTGCGGGGACGGCGGGGATATCTCCACCCCCCAGATGAAAAAAAAGGTGGCCCAGGCGCTGGAACGGGTCATCCCCGTGGATGCGCCGGGGGCCTTCAACCAGGCGCTGATGGAACTGGGGGCCACGGTCTGCCTGCCCAACGGTGCGCCGCTGTGTGAAAAGTGCCCGGCCAGGGGCCTGTGCGCCGCCCTGGCCCAGGGCCGGGTGGGGGAGCTGCCCGTCAAGGCGCCCAAAAAGCCCCGCCGGACGGAGCGGCGCACCGTGTGGCTCATCTTCCACGAAAACCGGGTGGCCCTGCGCCGCCGCCCCGGCAAGGGCCTGCTGGCCGGGCTGTGGGAGTTCCCCAACGAGCCGGGGGACGGCCCCCCGCCCCCGTCCTGGGGTTTTGACTCCCTGGCCCCGGCGTATGCCGGGCAGGCCAGGCATATCTTCACCCATATCGAGTGGCACATGACCCTGCGGACGGCGGAGGCGGAGGCAGACGCCCTGCCCGGGGGCTGGGTGTGGGCCGATGGGACGCAATTGCACGAAACATACGCCGTGCCCAGCGCCTTTGAGATGGCTTTGCGCATGGCAAATGAGAGACTGAACGGAGGAGCATGACATGGCAAAGCTGTATTTCCGCTACGGCGTAATGGGGTCCAGCAAGTCGGCCAACGCGCTGATGGTGCGGTATAACTACGAGGAGCGGGGCCAAAGCGCCCTGATGGTAAAGCCCGCCATCGACCAGCGGGAGGGGGAGCGGGTGGTCAACTCCCGCATTGGGCTGAGCTTCCCCTGCGTCTGGTTTGAGGAACTGGAGCAGATGGCCCCTGACGCCATCCGCTCCCACCAGTGCATCATTGTGGACGAGGCCCAGTTCCTCTCCCACGCCCAGGTGGACTACCTGACGCGGATTGTGGACGATATGAACGTGCCGGTGATCTGCTACGGCCTGCGCTCGGACTTCAGCGGGCGGCTGTTCCCCGGCTCCGAGGCCCTGCTGGCCTGCGCCGACATCATCGAGGAGGTCAAAACCATCTGCTGGTGCGGCAAAAAGGCCATCTGCAACGCCCGCTTTGACGCCAGCGGCAAGGTGGTCAAGGAGGGCGAGCAGGTGGTGCTGGGGGCCAACGACTGCTACATCGGCCTGTGCCGGCGGCACTGGAAGGCCGGGAATTTAGGGCCGGAGAGAGGCGCGGAGAAGGGGACGGCGGGGGAGCGCCCCGGCCGCTTCCCCGCCTGAGGGCAGCCATGCTCTGCGCCCTCTGTCCCCGGCGGTGCGGGGCCCTGCGGGACGAGACACGCGGGGAGGGCTTTTGCCAAATGCCCTCCCTGCCCGTGTGCGCCCGGGCCGCGCTTCACTTCTGGGAGGAGCCCTGCATCTCAGGCCAAGCCGGGGCGGGGACGGTGTTCTTCTCCGGCTGCACCCTGGGCTGTGTGTTCTGCCAGAACCGCCCCATCAGCCGGGAAAATTTCGGCAAAACGCTGACGCCGGATGAACTATACGCCGTCTTTGGGCGGCTGGCGGGCCAGGGGGCCTGCTGTATCGAGCTGGTCACCCCCACCCAGTTCACCCACACGCTCTCCCGGGTGCTGGGGCGGCCTGTCCCAGGCAATCTGCCCGTGGTATGGAACAGCGGCGGCTACGAGCGGGCGGACGTTCTCAAAGCCCTGGAGGGCAAGGTGGACGTGTACCTGCCCGACCTGAAATACCTCACCCCCGCCCTGGCGGAAAAATACTCCGGGGCAAAGGACTACCCCCCGGCCGCCAAAGCGGCCATCCTGGAGATGTTCCGCCAGCGGGGCCCGGTACGGCTG
This sequence comes from uncultured Oscillospiraceae bacterium, assembly GCA_949494735.1. Taxonomy (GTDB): domain Bacteria; phylum Bacillota; class Clostridia; order Oscillospirales; family Oscillospiraceae; genus Enterenecus. Next base: position 4,649 of record CATABD010000112.1, on the reverse strand, counting down.
GAAAACGGCCTGCTGAAGAGCGGCGTGCTCATCCGCCACCTCATCCTGCCCGGGCAGGTGGCCGAAGCCAGGCGGGTGATGGACTGGGTGGCGGACAGCTTCCCGCCCGGCGCGGTGTTGTTCTCCCTCATGGCCCAGTACACCCCCGTGGGAGGGCTGGACGGCTTTCCGGAGCTGGGGCGGCCCCTGCGCCCGTCGGAGCTGCGCGCCGCCAGGGCATACATGGAAAACCTGGGCCTGGCAGGCTATGTCCAGGGGCTGGAATCCTGCGGGGAGGGCTTTATCCCCCAATTCGATCTGACGGGACTATGAGAAAACGGCGCGGGAACTCTCCCGCGCCGCTTTTTCACGCCTCCCGCCAGCCCTTGCACACGTCCACCCAGCTTTCGAAGCCGGAATACCGCTCCAGCTCGGGGATGGACAGCTCAATGGCGCTGTTGCTGCTGCCGCAGGCGGGGAACACCGTCTCAAACCGCTTGAGGGATTCGTCCAGGTACACCGTCACGCCCTCGTTGACGGCGAAGGGGCACACGCCGCCCACCGCGTGGCCCACCAGCTCCTCCGCCTCCTGGGGGGTGAGCATTTTGGCTTTGGTCCCAAACCGGGCCTTGTATTTGGGGTTGTCCACCTTGGCGTCCCCGGCGGCCACGATAAGGATCGGGCGGCCGTCCGCCAGGAAGGACAGGGTTTTGGCAATGCGGCACGGCTGGCAGCCCAGGGCCTGGGCTGCCAGCTCCACCGTGGCGCTGGACACGTCGAACTCCAGCACCCGGCCCTCCATGCCAAAGGCGCGGAAATACTCCTTTACCCGCTGAATTGACATCGGTTTTCTCCTTTCATCTGCAAAACAAGGGCGGCGGAGGTATTCTCCGCCGCCCGGGATACTTCATAAAGGGGCTGATTACTTCACGTTGAAGAAGGCGTCCTTGCCCAGATACACCGCCGCGTCGCCCAGCTCCTCCTCGATGCGCAGCAGCTGGTTGTACTTGGCCACCCGGTCGGTGCGGCTGGGGGCGCCGGTCTTGATCTGGCCGGCGTTGGTGGCCACGGCGATGTCGGCGATGGTGGCGTCCTCGGTCTCGCCGGAGCGGTGGGACACGATGGCGGTGTAGCCGGCCCGGTTGGCCATCTGGATGGCGTCCAGGGTCTCGGTCAGGGTGCCGATCTGGTTGACCTTGATGAGGATGGAGTTGGCCACGCCCTTGGAGATGCCGTCGGACAGGCGGGCCACGTTGGTGACGAACAGGTCGTCGCCCACCAGCTGCACCTTGGAGCCAATGGCCTTGGTGAGCATGGCCCAGCCCTCCCAGTCATCCTCGGCCATACCGTCCTCCAGGGAGATGATGGGGTAGGTGTCGGCGAACTTCTTCCACATGTTCACCAGCTGCTGCTGGGTCAGCTTCTTGCCGGACTTGGGCTGGATATAGCACTTCTCCTCGTCGTTCCACCACTCGGAGGAGGCGGCGTCGATGGCGATCATGAAGTCCTCGCCGGGCTTGAAGCCGGCTTCCTCGATGGCCTGCACGATGACCTTCAGAGCGTCCTCATCCTTCTTCAGGTTGGGGGCGTAGCCGCCCTCGTCGCCCACGCCGGCGGCGGGGGTTCCGTTGTCCTTCAGGGTCTTCTTCAGCTGGTGGAACACCTCGGCGCACATCTGGAGGGCCTTTTTCCAGCAGCACGCGCCCACGGGCATAATCATGAACTCCTGGATCTCCACGTTGTTAGTGGCGTGGGCGCCGCCGTTGAGGATGTTCATCATGGGGACGGGCAGGGTCTTGGCGTTGACGCCGCCGATATAGTTGTACAGGCTGGTGCCCAGGGACTCAGCGGCGGCCTTGGCCACGGCCAGGGAACAGCCCAGGATGGCGTTGGCGCCCAGGCGGCCCTTGTTGGGGGTGCCGTCCAGCTCGATCATGGCCTTGTCGATGGACACCTGGTCCAGGGCGTTCATGCCGATCAGGCACTCGGCCAGCTCGGTGTTCACGTTGGACACGGCCTTCTCCACGCCCTTGCCCAGGTAGCGGCCCTTGTCGCCGTCGCGCAGCTCGCAGGCCTCGTGCACGCCGGTGGAAGCGCCGGAGGGCACGGCGGCGCGGCCCATGGTGCCGTCCTCCAGGACGACCTCCACCTCGACGGTGGGGTTGCCGCGGGAGTCGATAATTTCACGGCCAAGGACGTCAACGATCTCAAGCATCTGTTTCATGGGAATCAAGCTCCTTTCAAATTTCAAAGGGTAATATCATTCCAGAGACATCGTCTCAAGGATAACACAGCGGTATTTATTTTACAATCAGCGTCTGCCCGGTCATTTCTGCAGGCTTGTTCAGCCCCATCAGATCCAGCATGGTGGGGGCCAGGTCGGCCAGTCGGCCGTCCCGCAGCTTCACATCCGCGCCCACCACGCAGCAGGGCACCAGGTTGGTGGTGTGGGCGGTGAAGGGGGAGCCGTCCGCCTCCGCCATATGCTCGGCGTTGCCGTGGTCGGCGGTGATAATGGCCACGCCGCCCATTTCGGTGGTGGCGGCCACCACCTGGCCCACGCCGCTGTCCACCGCCTGGGCAGCCTTGACGGCGGCGTCGAACACGCCGGTGTGGCCCACCATGTCGCAGTTGGCGAAGTTGAGGATAACCACATCGTACTTTCCGCTCTTGATGCGCGCCACCGCCTCGGCGGTGACCTCGGGCTGGCTCATCTCAGGCTGGAGGTCATACGTAGCCACCTTGGGGGAGGGGATCAGGCAGCGGTCCTCGCCCGGGAACACCTGCTCCACGCCGCCGTTGAAGAAGAAGGTGACATGGGCGTACTTCTCCGTCTCGGCGATGCGCAACTGGGTCATGTTCTGTTGGGCGATATACTCCCCGAAGATGTTGTTCAGGCTCTCCTTGGGGAAAGCGATGACCACGTTGGGCATGGACGCGTCGTAGGAGGTGGTGCACACGTAGTTCACATGGAAGAAACCCTTCTTCCGTTCAAAGCCCTTGAAGTCGGGGTCCACAAAGGTGCGGGTGATCTCCCGGGCCCGGTCGGGACGGAAGTTCATGAAGATGATGGAGTCCCCGTCCCCGATCTCGGCGTGCTCGGCGGTGATGACGGGCACCACAAACTCGTCGGTGACCCCGGCGTCGTAGCTGGCCTGCATGGCCCCCACCGGGTCGCCGATGAAGCGGGCGTCGCTCTCACCATACACCATGGCCTTGTAGGCGCGCTCCACCCGGTCCCAGTTGGTGTCCCGGTCCATGGCGTAGTAGCGCCCGGAGATGGTGGCGATCTGGGCCCCGTACTGGTCGCAGGTCTCCTTCATCTCAGCCACAAAGCCCTTGCCGGAGGTGGGGGGCACGTCCCGGCCGTCCATGAAGCAGTGGACGAAGATCTTCTCGCAGCCCAGGTCATGGGCCATCTTCACCGCCGCCTGCAGGTGGGTAATGTGGCTGTGCACGCCGCCGTTGGACATCAGGCCGTAGATATGCACGGCCTTGCCCGCGTTTTTGGCCGCCAGCATGGCGTCCTTATAGGCGGGGTTCTGGAAGAAATCCCCGTCCTGGATGGCCTTGGTGATTTTGGGCAGATCCTGGAACACCACCCGGCCCGCGCCGATGTTGGTGTGGCCCACCTCGCTGTTGCCCATCTGGCCGTCGGGGAGCCCCACGTCCAGCCCGGAGGCGGACAGCTTACAGGTGGGGTTTCCGGCGAAAATGCGGTCCAGGTTGGGGGTGCTGGCGGCCTTGATGGCGTTATCCCCCGCCGCGGTGGAGGAGGACAGGCCAAAGCCGTCCATGATGATTAAGGTAGTGGGTGTTTTCATTCAAATACCTCTTGTCATGCCGCTCCAAGGGGCCCCGCAAAGCCGTTCTCCAGGCTTTGCGGGGAAAGGAGCCGCAGCAAAATGAGTGAGCTTTCGCCAAGGGCGGAAGCAAACGATATGGCGCTTGCGGCGACGCTGTCACGCTCGGATTGGACGCGCTCTTCCCGGCGGCTTCTCTCCGACTCGGGTTGGCCTCCGGGCCGCTGCGCGGCCCTGCGCTCACCCTTGCTCCGGTCCATCCGCCGGGGCGCGTCTATCCCCGCGCTTCTTACTCCTGGTTTGCAGCGTTAATGATCGCCATGAAGTCGTCGGGCTTCAGGGACGCGCCGCCGATGAGGCCGCCGTCGATGTCGGGCTGGGCCAGCAGCTCGTGGGCGTTCTTGGCGTTCATGGAGCCGCCGTACTGGATGGTGACGGCCCGGGCCACCCGGGCGCCGTACTGCTTGCGGATGATGGTGCGGATGTGGGTGCACACCTCGCCCGCCTGCTCGGCGGTGGCGGTCTTGCCGGTGCCGATGGCCCAGATGGGCTCGTAGGCGACGACCACCCGGCGCACCTGGGTCTCGCTCAGCCCGGCCAGGGCCACCTTCACCTGGTAGGAAATCAGCTCGTTGGTGACGCCCAGCTCCCGCTGCTCCAGGCTCTCGCCCACGCATACGATGGGCCGCAGGCCGGCCTCCAGGGCGGCGTGGACCTTCTTGTTCACGGTGAAGTCGGTCTCGTTATAGTACTGCCGCCGCTCGGAGTGGCCGATGATGACATACTTGGCGCCCACGTCCTTGAGCATCTCCACCGTGACCTCGCCGGTAAAAGCGCCGCTGGCCTCATAGTGGCAGGTCTCGCCGC
>CATABD010000111.1 GCA_949494735.1 uncultured Oscillospiraceae bacterium | reverse complement strand
CATAGGGCAGGCCCACATTGTTGATGACGCTGCTGGCCGCTTTGTAGCGGACGGATTTGCCGCCGATCTTCATATAGTCCGAGGACTTCTGCGTGATACTGGCGGGGGCCGAGGACAGGCCCGTGGCGGCAAAGGCCGACAGGGGCAGGACGCCCATGACGCACACCAGCGCCAGAAGCAGGCTGACGGCCCGTTTGATGATGTTGTTCTTCAAAATGAAAACCTCCTTTGACATGGAACAGGGCCAGACCGAAAGGAATCGGTCTGGCCCTGCCAGTGTTGGTATTTGAATTGTGGAGATCATTGGGGGTATCGCGTGTAGAGAATGTAGGTGGGCTGATCCTCCAGCCACCATTGGGGGTACTGCCCGCCCCACCGGGCCTTGTTGTTGGTGCCGCTCTCGGTGGTGCTGATGTATTCGTCCGTCCTGTCCAGAACCACAACCACATGATGGGTCGCCCCGTTCCTATATTCTACGAGGTCTCCGGCCCTGATCTGCTCCCAGCTCGGCCGGTCCACCCGCCGCCAGGGGAGATCCCCAAAAGCGGTGTCGCTGCAAAGGGTGGCCCAGCCCGCGCAGTTGGTGGAGGACACCCCGTAGGGGCCGTTGCTGGTGGAGCGGTAGGGGGCGGGGTAAACTGTGCCGGAGGGATAGACGGTTTTTAGGGCTTTGATCGCGGCCTGGACAGCTTCCTCCGAAGGGGCGGCGGAGGGGGAGGCCGGGGTGTGTTCACCCTGTTTCACTTCCCCCTGATAAGATGAATTGGGGTCGATATGGACGCTGTTGGTGGCGGGGTCATACTCCACGCCGAAATCCACGGCCTGCCCGATGTCGCGGAGCTTTACGAAGTTGTTGCCATGGATGGAGTATGCCTCCATTTGGACGCGCTGGCCGTTGACGTAAATGGGCTGGCTGCTGAATGTGGCCTTGAGGTAGTCCGCCGCTTGCGCGGCGGGGCCGCAGAGGGTGATGCCGGTGAGGATGCCGATGCCCATAAAAATAACTTCCCGCGTTCTGTTCATATTCTCGCGCCTCCTTGAATGACGTGGTTTTTGTTTACACCCATATGATACCAAAGGCGGCGCGAAAAGTCGAGGATGTCAGCCGGGGGTCAGGAAGCGGCCACCGCCTTGACGCACCAGCGGTAGGCGGGCTGGTTCTCCACACAGGTATAGAGGGTGATCTGATTGTGCGCGGTGGCGGACAGGCCGGAGGTATCGGTCACAGCCACCTTTGTGACGCTGGACACAGAATAGGTCATGGTGCCCAGCACGGTGGTAAAGGTGATGGTATCGCCGGATTTCAGCGTGTGGATCTTGCCGAAGTCGTTGCGTACACCGCGATTGTGCCCCGCGACACAAACGTTGCCCAGCCAGATGCTGGTGCCCTCGAAGTGGCCCGCGCCTTTCAGCAACGGGGCGGACCCAGTGCCCTCGTAGACGCCCACCGTCAGATTGATGGAGGGAATTTTGAGGGTGCCCAGGCTTCCATTGGAATAGTAGAGGCTGGATGTGACCTCCGTGAACGCGGTGGCCTGACCGCCCGTGGAGCCGCCGCCGCTCACCGTGGGATAGCCGGAGCTGTCCAGGCTGGTGCTGGGGGCGGGATAGCCGCTCCCCGTGGTGTTGGTGGGGGTGCCGCCATTGGGGTTGCCTACGCTGCCCACCTGGTTCACCAGCCCGCCATTGAGAGCGCCGGGAACCAAATTGGGGGTGAGGTATTCCCCGGAGTTGGGCAGGTAGCTGGTGGGGCTGCCAAAACCGGGCGGGATCAGGGCGGTGTTCTTGGAGCGGTCCACATTGGGGTTCTCCCACTCGTAGATGGTGTCATCGCTGGTGGGACGGCCAAAGAGATAGTCCTCCGGGCCGTCGATGGTGTACTCCAGCGCATGGGCCGGGGCCACGCACAGGGCGGCGAGAGCCGCCGTCAAAAAGAAAATGCACAGGTGCCGTTTCATGTTCTGGATCTCCTTCCTCTTTTGGTTTGGATGGCCCAAACTGCCGCCGCCGCGACAGCGGCCACGCCGCCCACACAGCCCAGGATGGGCAGCAGGGCCACGCCACCGCCCTCGTCAGGGTCAGCGTCGGGGGCCGGGGATTCGGGCTGGCTGGATTCCTGGGCGTCCTTTTGGTCCTCGGCCAGCTCCACACTGCCGAAGATGGCCGTGTAAGTCACCACCTCGCAATCGGTCTTGGCAACCTGCCCGGTGTAGCTGGCTGTTACCGTGTAGCCGGTGGCGGAGCGGGTGCTGGAGGTGCCGGTGTAGGAGGCGGTGGCGGTATAAAAGCCGTTCTCGCCCCCGGACCACTCCACAGCGCCCAGGGTCAGGGTCTTGCCCCCGTCCGTGATCGTCTTGGGGATCAGCTCCAGGTCGGCGTCGGACAGGTTGGGATAGGTCCGGGTGGCGGACAGGCTGCGGGTATTGGTTTTGTAGCCTTTGGCCTCCACCTTCACGGAAGTGTAGTCCAGGGCCAGCAGGCCGGTGTGGCCGTCCTCGGTGGTGACTTCCCGGTGGGGTTCCAACTGCTTCAAAATCTTGGACAGGTCGTTGGTGTCGCTGTCCATGGTGATGGTGTCGGTGTAGTCCTGGGTGTCCACACCGATCTCGTCCTCCTTGATCATGTCCAGCAGGTAGTAACGCCGTCCGCCGCGCTCAAAATCCTCGGTGGGGATGCCGGAGGGATCGTCGGACAGGGAGAGCTGGTATACCTTGCTGATGCGAAGCTCATCCAGGGGGCCGTAGGTGTACTCGTCCACCTTGATGGGGTAGAACGGCCCCCCGGACGCCATCGCCGGGGCCAGGGTGAGGCCCAGGGCCAGGACAGCGGTACACAGCAGCATCACGATTCGTTTTTTCATTTTGTCAAAGCTCCTTTACTCAAAATTAGGGATGTCAGGTTTGCGCTGGGGTTTGGGTTCCTGGGACGGACGCTGGCCCACCGTTTCAGCCGCTTTGCGGAGCTGTTCCAGGACGGAGGGCTTGTCGGACAGGATAGGTGAAATCTCCGTCTGCACATAGCGCAAATAGTCCGGGTCATCCAGTTCACCGATGATTTCATCAATGGCATCATCATCGTCACCCGGCAGATCAAACGTCAGCGACCATCTGGAGGCCAGATAACTCAACGGGTCAGCGAGTTTAAGCAGCAGGTCAGCCTCACCATAGGCATAGGTAAAGCTGTTCCTCATGTAGTCATGCGCCGCCAAGGTGAGGGTGATGTTCTCACTCGCCGCCACCAACTCCTGTTTGCTCTTACCCATCAGGGAGGCATTGTAGGCGGCGAGATTCTGATCCAAGCGGTTTTGCAGCGCCTGAACCTGCGGCCCCATCCGGCGCTCCTGTTCCTCTTGCGTCAAACGGAACTTGTCATAAGCCTTGATGCCGTCCAGAAGCTCACAGATAGGGAAGCCATCCTTATGGGTGTTTGCGTCCCAGCAGCTTTGAACCACGGCCAGCGGGTTCTCAAAGCCCAGCAGCGCCTCCACCTCGGCGGAGGTGAACTTATGCTCCAGCTTCAAATACTCATGGCGCTCGATCAAGCCCCTTAACGCATAGATATCCTCCAATTCCGGCCCGCTGCTCCGTTTGCCCAGCAGCGCGGCCTCCCAAATCAGGCACTTGTCCAGCCGTTCAAACAGCTTTTTCTTGTCCTCGGTTGTCTTTCGGGGCATATCCCTACCTCCCCCGGCCCTGGCCCTTCACGGTCAGGATGCCGTCCAAGGTGGTGGCGGTGATGTGCAGGCGCTCGGCGGTGGCGATGTCGTTTTTCACAGTCTCGTCCACCCGCTGCCCGCACACCACCAGGACGCGGGAGCGGCGCAGGTAGTCCCGCGCCATATCCAGGCTGTCTTTATGCTCCTGGGGGATGCCGTCATGGATGAAGCGGCCGGTGAGCAGGATGGGGCAGATAGGCGAATAGCCCGCCTCGTACACCTGGCGGCAGTAGCGGGCGGCGGTCTCGGTGTTCTCGCACTCGTTGCCGCTCCAGGCGGCGGTGATGTAAGCAAGGGGTCGTTTCATGGCACAAGTCCTTTCTCCCGGTGGCCGGGTAAAAAATAAAACGGCTATCGTCGCTGCAAACTTCGCTTCACTCGCTTCCGCGCCAGCGCGAAAGTTCGTTCACTACGTTGCAGCTCCTCTCCCCACAAAGCCAAAGGACGGCTTTGCGGGGACCCCGATTAACCGTTGTGCAGGTCGTGGTTAACCTGCATGGTGTAATGGTTGTCCATGGTGGAGGGCGCGTTGAACAGCGCCGCCAAAAGATAAGCCCTGGTGTTCCAGACGCGGGTGGTGTTTTCCTGGATGCCGTCCAGCACCTTCTCAATGTGGGTGGCGGTGATCTGCTGGAACCGCTGCTGGACAAAGGCTGTGGGATATTCCGTGTCCCGCCCGATCTTCATGGTGGGGGCGCGGGCCAGGGCCACCTCCAGCATGATCTCCACAAACTCGTCGAGCTGCGCCCGGTTGGAGGGGGTAGCCAGGAAGTCGTACTCAATCTGCGCCCTGATTTCATCCCGCCGCTCAAAAATTTCCTTCATTCCTTCCACGGGCTGCGCGGGCTGTGTGGGGGGAGCGGAAGGAGGGAATGAATGAGTATTGGATCGCTGAGTATTTGATTTTTGAGTAGTGGATTGATTTATATTTAATTGGGCGCGGTTTTCCGTATGCGGGGCGTCCATATCCGGGGCAACCACATCCGGGTCAGCCATATCCGGCTTTCCCGTATCTGGCTGGCCCATATCTGGCGGGGTCGTATCTGGCCCGCCCGCATCCGGGTCAGGCGGTTCCTGGGGCTGCTCGTAAATAACATACTCCGTATCTGTGATCCTCCCGTTGGCCCCGCGAAGCTGGCGGCGGACGATGTAACCCGCCTTTTCCAGTTCCTTGATGGTGTTGCCGATGGCCTCCACTCCCTCCTTGCAGATGGCGGCGAGGCCCCTGGTGCTGTAGTTCCAATCGTCCGGGAAGGACAGGAACATGGACAGCAGCCCTTTGGCTTTCAGCGACAGGGCGGTATCCTTCAAATGATGGTTGGACATGACGGTGTAATCCCGCGTCCGCTCCACACGATAGACAGCCATGCTTCACTCACTTCCTACAGTAGATTTCCACGGCCTTACAGCTCGTAGATGGGCAGCGTATGCTCGTAGCACTGGCCGAACATCTCAAACAGATCCTCGGCCAGTTCCTCCAGGTTGAGGCACATGGGGGTGTTCCAGGGGTCGCCCTGCTTGATCTCCCGGTACTCGGTGACAAACTCACCGTCCCCAAAGTCCACGGACACGCAGGACACCACCACAAGGCTCATGTCCTCCAGCAGCCACAGCTCATAGCGCCGCTCCGCCAGCACCTGGGCGGCGTCGCTTTGGTCGAAATCGTCATACAGCAGGGTGGCCCGCTGGCCGAACAGATCCGCGCCCCGGTAGTTGAAGGTCTGAGGCTGCTTACCCTGGGTGGTGTAGGCGTACACGGTCTTGGCCTCGTGGCGGACGGCTTGGAGCAGGGAGTGGTAGTCCATGCCCTCCAGCAGTTCCTCCACCTCCCGCTCCTTGTAGCCCGGTTCCCCGATGCCGCTGCGGAACAGCCGGTCAATGACGTACTCCAGAGAACTCACGATATACATGGGAAGTCCCTCCTTTGGATTATTTTCGCCGCCGCTTTTTGGGCTTGGGGGGCATGATGTGCCCCTCAATGACGGCGGCGTGTTTGTAGACGCGGACACGGCCCTGCCGCTGGGCGTCCAGTACCTGGGCATAGCCGCCCTCGTTGAGAAAACGTCGCAGGTACTGGCCCTCCCGCCCCAAAGGACAGTCCGCCAGCACATAGAACTCGGCCATGTGCCGGGTATCGTCCCGGAACCGCTCCACGGCCAGCAGGTCATGGCCCGTGATGGGCTGATGGGGTGCTTTCACGCTTTTCCCTCCCTGTCTGTGATCTTCAAAACAGGACAGCCGTACCGGGCAACCAGCAGAGCGTTGACGATCAGGCTGAATGCCAGGGTGTCCACCACCTCCGTGTTGGCGAGGTCGCTGACCATGGTGCCGGAGGAATCGGTGTAGATGTCCCGCGCCGCGCTGAACAGGGTGAAGTCATGGGGCGGGATGCCCCGCAGGTCGGCACAGCCGAACTCAATGCCGTGTTTACAGAAGCAGGTTTCCGTGCGGCGGCACAGATCCTCGCTGGCGGTAAGCAGGTACATGGCGGCATAGTAGGCCGGGGTGTCCCGCCTGCGGCGGCAGCCCTGGCCGATCCTCACGCGCTCCATGCGCCGCTCATGGCTGGGGGAGAGGAACAGGGAGCCGGTGAAGTGCCGGACTACGACCCGTAGGCGGGCGTCCAAGTGGGCGTCGTGGGGGAAGGTCTCTCGGACAGCTTCCTCATAGCCCACCACACCGGCCTCGATGCGCTCCGCCAGCCAGGGACAGACCTTGGCGGTGCAGCCGCGCTTTTTCCCTTTGTATTTGGCGCAGAGGGTACAGTCCACATCCTCCGGCTTGCATTGGAATGTATTGATTTGAAGCAATGGGTCTCCTTTCCCGGATAAAGAAATAAGCCAGACAGAAAAACCGTCTGGCACCTTCATCATCCGATTATTATGGGGTCCCCGCGCAAGCCCAGCGAAGCGGGTTGCGTGGGGGAAGGCGGAACAGCGAAATGAGTGAGTTTCCGCCGCAGGGGGAAACGAACGATATGCAGCTTGTGACGCCGCTACCGCTCCTGTTGGCGCTGGCGCTTTTTCAGCCATTGATCCAGCAGTTTGATGATGGTGTCCTGCATCTGCTTGGGCGTATAGGAGCGGGGGAAGTATTTGCGGAGGGTGTCTGATGTGAACACGATCTTGTCCACCTCCGGCTTCTTTTCCTCCGTCATGATGTCCAGCATGGTGTCCTCGTTCAGCTTCCCCGACTGACTGAGCTGTTTCATCCGCTGGGCCTGGGACACCGAGGGCGTGGCCTGTTCACTTGCAATGGTTTCCACCAACAGGGCCTGTTCCTCCGGCTTGAGGGCGGCAATTTGATAGGCGGGGGTCACGGCGATCTTCTTATCGTCCACCATCTGCTGAAGCTCCGGGACCAACTGTGTCAGGGAGATGATGTTGCGGACCGTATCGCCGCTCATACCCATCTCCGCGCCGACTTCATCATCGCTGCGGAAATTCGCCGAATTATTCGGCGAATTATTTTCCTGCTCTTTTCGTGGCCGTCCAGCCTGCCGCCTGATAGCCTCCATCTTCATTTTGAGCGCCTTGGCCTTCTCCATGGGAGAGATGTTTTCTCGCTGGATATTGCTGTCCACCATGAAAATAATTGCCGTGTCCCGGTCTAAATCCCGGACGATCACTGGCATGGTTTCCAGCCCAGCCAGCTCACAGGCACGTTTGCGGCGGTGCCCTGATACCAGTTCATATCCGCCCCCCTCTCGGGGGCGGGCAATGGCGGGTTGAAGGACGCCGCTATCTTTGATACTCTCAACGGTTTCTTTCATGGAATCATCATCCCGCACAGAAAAGGGATGATCCGGGAAGGGGTACAGTTCAGTCAGTGGGATCTGCTGCACCCGTTCCAGTTTGGCGTCCTGACGCTCCTGCTCGGTGGAGAACAGGTCAGAGGCTGAAGCCAGCTCGACTTTTCGTGCGCTGCTTTTCAAGCTGTAGCACCTCCCGCGTCAGATTTCCATAGGCTTCCGCTACCTTCCCTCCGGGGTCGTAGGCAAAGATGCTTTTGCCCTCGGCGCTGGTTTCCTTGGCGCGGACAGAATGGGGTATCTCCGATTGGAATACCTTGATGTCGCTGCCGTAGGTCTCCCGGAGCAGGGCGCTGATCTCCCTGGCAAAGTTGGTCCGGCTATCCACCATAGTGAGAAGGATGCCGTCGATCAGGAGCTTGGGATTGAGCTGCCGCCGCACCTTGGCAACGGTCTGTAAAAGCTGCTCTAACCCCTTCACCGGAAGGTACTCCGCCTGGACGGGGACGATCAGACGATTGGCGGCGGCCAGGGCATTGACGGTGAGCATACCCAGGGACGGTTGACAGTCCAGCAGGATGTGGGTGTACTGTTTCCGAACCGTGTCCAGGTATTGCCGCAGGACGGTCTCACGGCTCATGGCGTTCACCAGCGATACCTCCATGCCGGAGAGCTGGATGTTCGAGGGCATAAGATCCACCCCCTCCGGGTGGTGAAGGATGCCCTCGCCGGGGATGATGGGCTGATCGTTCAGCACTTTGCCCATCATGTCCGAAAGGGTGATGGGCAGGTTGTCCGGCTGGGGATGGCCCAGGCTGATGGAAAGGCTGCTTTGAGGATCGCAGTCCACCAGCAGAACCTTTTTCCCGGCCTGGGCCAGTCCCACGCCGAGATTCACACAACTCGTCGATTTCCCTACACCGCCCTTTTGATTGACCAGGGCGATGACTTGGGCGTTCATAGGTATCAACTCCCAGCAAAAAAATTGTTGTATAAGGGGATTTCAATGGGGGCTTCCTTGTCCTGTTTTGGGCGAGAAAAAAAGACGCTCCATGATTGGAACGCCCTCTAAATTCACAAGTGCTATTCTGTTTTTGGTGTAAATACTGCTGCTTGACCGCCCGCAAACCGTTGGTATTACTGGCTTTTCGCGCAAATCCTATATCGCCACTCGCACCAAACCCATATAATCCGAATCTGTTTCCGATAGGGGATGGGTTCGGATTATTGGTTTTCTTTGAGCGGTATGAGCATACCCACTTCCGAAACGGGGTGGAACGCAAGCCCACCTCGAAGCCGAGAGGCCCCCGGAAGAAGAAGCAAACCCCATAAACGCAAAAAGGGCGGGCGCAGCCGTTGACACGGTGCGCCCGCCCTTTTTGTCCTTATCCTCCGTTTTTACTCCTACTTGGAGAATTTCCGCTGTGTTGCAAATGAATGGGAATTGTGGTATTATGAACAAAATGAAGCGAGGAGCGATAAAGGAATCACTGATTTAATCCCCCAAGGGAATAGGGATGTGATAAAATAAGGAAA
>CATABD010000110.1 GCA_949494735.1 uncultured Oscillospiraceae bacterium | reverse complement strand
GCCGTGTGAATCGAAAGGTTCGCGCACGGTGCTAAGCGGGGGAAAAGCCGGAGATGACTTCAAACGCTTACCTATTGCAAAAGCTCTTTGAAAAGCTGTCCCCCTATTTCAAAGAGCACGGCCACTACGTCAAGGCGGTGAACTTCCTGGACATGGCCCACTCCGACGGTTGGAACTGCCTGTATGGGCTGGACAAGGAACCCCAGCTGGCCCAGACGGTGGCCAACACCATCATCCAGAACACCTCTGGGGCCCGTGAGGCAGACGACTTCTGGAGCCGCGCGGAGCTGAATCTCCTCATGGCGCTGATCCACTACGTGGTGAATTTGAAGGACGCCAAGGGCAATCTGCTCCCCATTGAAAAGCGGGGATTGGGGGACGTGTACCAGCTTCTGGCCCATCAGAGCATCCAGGACATCAACCGCACCCTGGCCCAGCTCCCCCCGGACCACCCGGCCAAGGGCCACCACGGCCTGTTCCTCAAGGCCAAGGAAAACCTGTGGGGCAGCATCGCCATCGGCCTGGGCAACCGCCTGGCCATCTTCCAAAACAAGCTGGTGGACGCCATCACCCGGAACCATGACGTGGACCTGCTGCTGCCGGGGCAGAAGCCCTGCGCCTACTTTGTCATCATCTCCGCCCAGGACAGCGCCTACCGCTTCCTCAGCTCGCTGTTCTTCTCCCTGGCCCTGCCCCGGCTGTCCGACTACGCCCGGCTGGAGGGGAAGGGTGGCCGCCTGCCGGTGCTGGTGAACTTCTGTTTGGACGAATACTGCAACATCGGCTACATGGACGGCATCGCCGATGCCCTCAACAGCATCCGGGGCTTCAACATGAGCTGCCAGGTGGTGGTGCAGAGCCTGTCCCAGTGGCAGGAAAAGTATCCAGGCAAGGAGTGGGAGAACCAGCTGGCCACCTTCGACCAGACCCTCTACATGGGTTGCAACGACTGGACCTCGGCGGACTACATCTCCAAGAAGTGCGGCAAGGTGACCATCGCCCTTACCAGCCAATCCAAGCCCCAGCCACCGCTGTACGGCTTCGTCTATGGCAACACCCGGCCCTATTCCCAGATCCGCAGCAACAGCCAGCGGGAGCTGATGCAGCCGGATGAGATCCTGCGCCTGGACCGCCGCCAGTGCATCGCCCTGTTCCAGGGCCGCAAGCCCGCCCTGCTCTACAAGCTGACGCCGGAGGAGCTGCCGGGGTATAGCGAATTGAAGTCCTGCCGGGTGGCGGACTACACGCCGGAGTGGAGGCTGAGGGAGGAGCAGAAGAAGGCGCAGGCGGCGAGAAAAGAGCCGCCCCCGCCCCCTGTATCTGGGCAGGAACCGCCTGAGCCGCCAAAACAGCCGGACCCGGAGGATGAACCCAATCCGGCGCAGGATCTGGAATATCAGCTTGCCGATCAGGGCCAAGGCCTGGGCATGGTGGAGCTGGGCGCTGCCAGTGTGGTGGGCGGTAATGATGAGGACGAAGAACTCCCGCCGGGGAGGTGATCCCGGCGGGAGTCGTTACTTCAATAATTTCGGATAATCTGTAGCGCCATTGACGATACGATAAACCAAGACCACCGGCTCCATCACACGGTACACCGCGACATAGGTTTTTGTCAGCACCAATTTGCGATACCCCTGTACCGCTAACTCGGGATCGGGGTGGGGCGGCCCCATCAGTGGAAAGTCGGCCAAGCCCTCTACGCCATCCAGAATTTTATCTGTAATGCGCTGAGCAGAGTCCACTCCGACCTTCTCCAAATGGAAGTCTGAGATCTTTTCAACATCCTGCCATGCGGCGGGAAGCAGTTCTACACGGCATTTAGGCATGGCTGTACTTCTCCTTCAATCTGGCCCGCGCCTCGTCCACTGTGATGGTTGGGGCGCCGGCCAGACGCTCCGCCTCCGCGGCCAGAATGCTGGCACGGTGGGCAAGCATTTTCTCCCGTTCCTCATAGGCCTCGATGCTCATATAGACGCCATCGGCCTGTCCTTTATTCGTAATGAAGATAGGCTCGCCGGTTTCACGGGCTAACAACGAAATTTGCAGGTATTCGTTCCGCAGCGCGGTGGACGGCTTGATTGTCATAACACAGCCCCCTTTGAATTGGTCTAACATTAGTATATCAGCTTTCTGATAGATATGCAAGGGCTTTGCCCAACTTAACAAATGATTGGAGGTGCCCCTATGAGGGCCGCAACCATGAAAGAGCGCCCGTCCTTCCCGCTGATGCGGCAGACGGACGTGCAGACCATCTACCATATGCAGATGCCCCGCTGGCTGTTTTCCGATCCCCGCTACGCCGGCATGGGCCTGGAGGCCAAGGTGGCGTACACCTTTCTCCTGAACCGTTTCCAGCTCTCCCGGCGCAACGGCTGGGTGAACGACCTCGGGGAAGTGTTCGTCATCTTCCCCCGGAAGGAGCTGGCCCGGGAACTGCGGATCTGTGAGCAGAAAGTGACGGCGGCCTTCCGCACGCTGAAGGAGCTGGACCTGATCTGGGAAAAGCGGTGCGGCCGGGGAGACGCCAACCAGATCTACCTGGCCACCGTGACGCCCCAGGACGACCCGGAGTATACCAGCGCCCCCTTTGTCCCGCCGGAGGACGGCACTCCAAGAACCGCAGGATATGGGCGGCAAGAACCGCAAAACCTGCGCTTCAAGAACCGCAATATCTGAGGTTGCAGAACCGCAGGAACCGCGGCCAAGTTATAAAGAACTTAGTCATACTTACCCCAGTTATACTGATGTCAGTCTGTCTGTCCCGCGCGGGGACGGACGGGCGGACGGTGAGGCAGAGCTCACGGGCATTTTGGATGCCTGTGAGCTCCAGTGTTTCTCCCGCGAAACTGCCCGGGTGTTTGAAAACGCCATTGAGCGCCTTTATTACGCGGACAGCTTCCGGGTGGGCAACGCCACCCTGCCCCAAAGCCGGGTGCGGGCCAAGCTAAGGCTGCTGGACTACACGATTTTACAAACCGCCGAGGCCAAGCTCCACGCCAACCTGGACAGGCCGGTGAAGAACTCCACGGCCTATGCCATGGCCACGATTTTCAACTGCGTGGCGGAGAGCGAGAGCGACCTGATGGTAGATCCCTACTTGAACGGGTTACGTCAGCCACCCGATGGGAGGCGACAGCCGTGTTTTTATCTGTACAGCAGAAATTCATCCTGGACACGCTGAAAAAGCTGAACTGCGTCCGGCGGCGGCAGCTCCGTGCCCTGGTGCGGGGACAGTTTGAGAAAGACAGCTTCCAGGTTACCCAGGCCCGCATGGACGCCATGCTGCGGCAGCTCCGCATGGGCACATTCAATGTGCGGATGGATGATGAACTGGTCTGGCTGTCTAACGCACAGCCGGGCAGCCGCCGGCTGGAGGCTATGGACGTAATGATCGAGCTCACCGGGGGCAGGCCCCAGGAGTTCAATACCAGCCGGAAACCGCCCCAGCTGCTGCGCTTCGCTTACGGCGGGGATGGCCTGCGCCCCTTTACTGTGGCATCCCTGGACACCGCGCCCGCCGGGCTGCTGGAGCGGGGTAGGGCGGAGCGCATTGTCTGGATCGCGGACAGCGGGGAGATCCCCCAAGGGCTGGCCCTGCCGCCCAAGCATTTTTTCGCCGCCCGACAGCCGGACGGCTCCCATCGCTTCTATGGCTCCAACGGGCCATGAAGATATATCACACCACAAGGAGGATTTTATCATGCCAAGGAAGAAAATCAACACCGAGGAGGACGCCCAGCAAGCTGCCGGGATGGGGGAACTGCTCACTCCGCCATAGGAGCCGCCCCAGGACACGGACGGCCCCGGCGCTGATCCGTCCCCGGAACTGGACGAACCGGGCGATGGCCTGTCCACGCCCGAGGACGGTTCCGACCTGCCGGGGGAAGACGCGGAGGACGCCCCGGAGGTGATGGAGGTGGACGTATCCGCGCCCCCGGCCCCGCTGAACGATGGCCCGGAGGACTGGCCGCCCATGGAGCCGCCTTACGCCGCGCCGGACGGTAAGCCGCCTGTGGACGCATCGGAACCCGGTGCCGCTGGGGACGCACCCCCCGCGCCGCCCCTGACGGATCGCCAGAGCTTTTTTGCCCTGGACTTCCGGGAGCTGGACCGGGGGCTTTCCCAGGAGGAACGGCAGGCGTGGAACTCCATCTACGCCTCCTTCCGGGGCCACAGCGCCCTGTCCGGCACCGTCATCGGCGCCGACCCCCACTCCATGAACGTGCGCAGCCGGGAGACCGGCCGGGTGGAAAAGCGCACCATGTACTGCGTGGTGGTGCTGGTCTACCGGGTGCCCGTCTACATCCCCGCCACCGAGATGTGGATGGGCGAGGCCCGGCCGGACTATGTGCTTCAGAACATGATGGGAGCCAGCATCGACTTCATCATCACCAAGGTAGATCGGGAGGGAGGTTACGCCATCGCGTCCCGGCGGCAGGCCGCCCGGGCCCAGCGGTACTTCTTTGCCCACCGGCCCGACCTGTGCCGGGAGGGTTCCCGGGTGAAGTGCCGCCTGCTGGCGGTGGGGCCCCGCCGCTGTCTGGCGGAGTGCTACGGCCATGACATCGACCTCACCCAGCGGGAGCTGAGCTACACCGCCATCGCCGACCTGCGGGAACAGTACCATCCGGGCGATGAGCTGGACTGCATCGTGAAAAGCTATGACGCTGCCCGGAGGGATCTGCTGATCTCGGTGAAGGAGACGGAGACCAACCCCTTCGAGGGTGCGGAGCAGCGCCACCCCGTGGGCAGCCGCCGGTACGCGGTGATCGCCGGAAAGTACGGCGGCGGGGTGTTCTGCAACCTGCCGGACGGCACGGTGTGTATGTGCAACTACTCCTATCAGCACGAGGATTCCGATTTCCAGTCCGGGGATCACGTCACGCTGGTGGTGCAGCGGTTTGAGCGGGATAAGCGGCAGATGTACGGAAAAATCATGAGCAAGCGGTGACAAAAGGGCCCGGATCGTCAGCTTTTGACGATCCGGGTCTTTTTTATACTGCGGAAATTTCCTCACTTCCATGCGTATATTGTTCACACCACCAAAAGAATTTTTACGTCTATTCAAATGATCCGCTCGTACAGATAATTGACAATTTCTACAGAGCTCCCTATAATTTAAGCAGTTCAAACAAAAACAGGGAGGAGGCGCCGCATTGAAAATAGCCATTGCCGAGGATGATCCGCGTTTCGCACAGCAACTGGAATCGTTTCTCAGCCAGTTTGCCGCGGAGCAGCAGCTCCAGATCGAAACCAAACGCTTTCCCGATGGGGCGTCGCTGGTGGATGCTTATGACTACACCTTTGACCTGCTCCTTTTGGATGTAGATATGCCTGGGCTGGACGGCATCTCCACAGCCCGGCAGATCCGGGAGCGGGACGCCGATGTTTTGTTGATATTTATCACAAATCTGGCCCAGTATGCCATCAAGGGATATGAGGTAGACGCACTGGACTATGTGCTTAGCCAGCCATGACATGGCCGAAGTAGAGAGCCTATGTGACAGCATTGCGATTCTGAGGGATGGGGAGATTGCCTTTGCTGGAACAGTTATCGCATTGACCGAGAAAATCGGAAAGTACTATAACATCCAAATTCGGACGGGCCAAGGCTTAGAGACTTATGAATCGGATGATATTAGAGCCAGCCTGATAACAATACTCAAAAGTTATGAGGAAAAGGACACCGTCATTCAAGACATTCGGGTTGACCGGGGGTCATTGGAACAGCATTTTCTGAAAATTGCGAAGGGAGAATAGGCAGTGAACGGATTTTTATATGGATTTACATTACAGTGGAAACTGGACTTACGCAGCCGGACTATGCTGATTACCTGTTATGCGGTTCCACTCCTGTTCTTTGCGGTTATGGGCGGGATTTTCACCTCTGTCATGCCGGAGAGCAAAGAGACGTTGATTCAGTCCATGACCGTCTTTGCTGTTACCATGGGGGCGCTGATTGGATTGCCGCCCTCTCTTGCGGAGATATATCGGAGCGATATTAAAAATGCTTATCAGGCAAACGGTGTGCCGCTGTCGCTGGGGTTGATCTTGATAAATATTTCTGCGTTTGTGCATTTGCTCATCATGAGCGCCATTCTCTATGTACTCGCGCCAATTCTCTTTGGCGCAAAAATTCCAGAGCACCTGGAAACATATTTAGGCGGGCTGGTTAACGTCCCACGGCGGCGGTCTGACAGCCCCACACCAAGGAGGCCGACACCATGACTGACTACATGGCGGTAGATACCGATTTGCCGCCCTATTTCCCGTATCCCCAATTCCTGGTGGATACGCCGTTGTCCCATACCGCTGCCCTGACCTATGCGCTCCTGCTGGACAGGGCGCACCTCTCCCAGCTTAACGGCTGGGCGGACGAGGCCGGGCGGGTCTACCTCATTTTCCCCGTGGAGAAGATTGCGCTGGCGCTGAACAGGAGCCTTTCATCCGCCAAGAACGCATTAGCCGAGTTATCTGCAGTAGGGCTGATTGAACGAAAGCGGCGGGGACAGTTCCTGCCCAATCTGATTTATGTGAAACTGCCTGATGGACAAAAATTTATCCCGCCCCAGAAGGACAACAGATTGTCCATCACGGGGGTAGAAAATGGCCTGCGGAATAGCTAAAAAATGATACTTGCCGCAGGTAGAAAAATACCCCCAAATCAAACAAATAGAAACAAATAAATGAACCAAACGAGTGGGAGTAAATAGCGCCCACTTTTCGGACAAATGTCCACCATGAAAATTTTGAAAACAAGGAGTTGCCTATGGAGCATATCAGCTACAAGAAGCAGACCGAGATTGTTAATTTCCAGGGCCGAAAAATCCCGTTGGAAAACCTCACGCCTATTCTCTCCCCGGAGCAGGAGGCGGCGAAGCGCCGGGAGTTGGAGCAGCGGCTTTATGAGGTGTTCCGCAAGTACCAGCAGAGGGAAACGTCCGCCTCGTGATTTTTTTAGATAGAGATTGATTTGCGGGGCTGCTGACGGTATAACGCTGGAAAGAAGCGGGACAGGGCGCTGGCGCTGCTGTCCGCGTGGCTGCCCGACATGGAGCGGTTTTCGCGGGAAATCCAGAAGCAGAGCGATTATATCAACGACCTGAAACAGCGGGTCAGCCAGTCGGAGCAGTATGCCGACCATCTGCGGGATGGGCGATATGCGGAGGAACTAAAGGTGCAGGAGGCCAACAAGCGCATTTTTGAGTTGCAGCGCACCAATCAGCAGTTGGAGCGACTGGTAAAGCTGATACCGCCGAAGTGCTGGAAGAACTGCAAAAGTCCGGCAGGGGCAGAACGAAAGAGAGGTAATCCATGAAAAAGCAGGAATTAACTGTGCTGAAAATAGAGGATTTACGCCCGTTTCCGGGCAATCCCTTTCATTTGGTGGAGGATGAACAGCTTATGGAGTTATCGGAGAGCATCAAGGAGTTTGGCATGGCCGCGCCCATCCTCGCCCGGCCCACGGATGACAAAAGCGGCTACGAGGTCATATCGGGACAGCGGCGTGTCCGGGCGGCGGAGTTGGCGGGGATAGAGAGCGTCCCCGCCTTTGTTCTGCCCATAGACTGCGACCGGGCCATCATCACCCTTGTGGACAGCAACATCCAGCGGGAGAACATTCTCCCATCGGAGCGGGCCTTTGCCTACAAGATGAAGCTGGACGCCATGAAGCGGCAGGGCTATTGTAGCGCAGCATTAGCTCAAAGAAGATTTGCAGGCTTGGGTGCTGGCCCTTGTTCTCAATATTGGCGAGATAGCGCGGAGATAAGTACATCTCGTCGCATACCTTTTTCCGGCTCTCCTTGCGTTCCAGCCGCGCCGACTTGATTGCCGCCCCAAAAGCCTTGAAATCATATCGTGGTACGGGCCTTTTTGCCATATTCATATCACCCTGTTACATTCTACTGTTCATCTCCTGATTTGGATATGTCTATACAATTCTATTCTTTGGCTTTAATAATTCCTATTACTGAGGGGATGGCTTAATCACATTTAATTGACCGTACATATTTTTGCTGTTAGAATTTCATATACATTCCACATTTGTGTGCTACACTGCTCCCAAAGGAGGTGCGCTGATGGCAACCTTACTAATTGTTGAGGACGATCGCAAGACCAACGATGCGATTTGTGAATACCTAAAGCCCGCAGGTCACAAGGTTATCCCGGCTTATGACGGCGGGGAGGCGTTACAGCTTTTCCGTGAGAACAGCATCGACCTTGTTGTGCTGGACATTATGCTGCCCCACGTCAGCGGCCTGTCTGTCCTGCATGAGATACGGCGAACAAACGCAACACCTATTCTGATGCTCACAGCTATTGAGGACGAATATACCCAAGTCAGAAGTTTTGACGAGCAGGCTGACGACTACATGACAAAGCCCTTTTCTGCCCCACGACGCCATGATCTCCGAACCCCGCACGGAACTGTCTGCCGGGGGTATCAACACAGGCTGGTATGAGGGATATGACTACCTTTATACCAAAACCTTCACTCCGGACAGGGCGATGGCAGACCAGTGCGTGGTCTTGGAATTTGAGGGGGTTTACCACAACGCCGAAGTTTGGCTCAACGGAGAGAAACTGGCCTTCCGGCCCTATGGCTACACCAATTTCTACGTGGATTTGACGGGCAAACTGCGCCCGGACGGGGAGAACACGCTGGAGGTTACCGCCCGCAACGCCGACCAGCCCAACTCCCGGTGGTACTCCGGCGCAGGCATCTACCGGCCCGTCACCCTGTGGACGGCGGAGGGGGGGCACGTCAAGCTCAACGGGGTGAAGATCCGCACCCTCTCCCTGGAGCCCGCCCAGATCGAGGTGCGGGTGGAGACCGCGGGGGCGGGGCCGGTGTCCGTGGCCATCCTGGACGGCGGGCGGGAGCTGGCCTCCGCCTCCGGCCAGACCAAGGGGCGCTTTGCCTTCACCCTCACCCTGGACGGGGTAAGGCCCTGGAGCCCGGACCATCCCCAGCTCTACGCCTGCCGGGTGCGCTTCGGCGGGGATGAGGTGACGGAACCCTTCGGCCTGCGCACCCTGGCCTGGGGGAAGGACGGCCTGCTGCTCAACGGGGAGC
>CATABD010000109.1 GCA_949494735.1 uncultured Oscillospiraceae bacterium | reverse complement strand
TGGTGACCCAGCGGGGACTCGAACCCCGGACCTTCGCCTTAAAAGGGCGTTGCTCTACCAACTGAGCTACTGGGTCATATTTGGCTGGGATGGCTGGACTCGAACCAGCGAATGCGGGAGTCAAAGTCCCGTGCCTTACCGCTTGGCTACACCCCAGTATAGAAGTGAAGCAAGGGCCGGAGCGGACGCTCCGGCCCTCAGCCATCGTATGGGGTGGGTAATGGGGCTCGAACCCACGACACCCGGAACCACAATCCGGTGCTCTGCCAGCTGAGCTATACCCACCATATCCAATTTTCGCCTTGGCGGCCCCCGCCAAAACCCTTTAAGCCGGTTTTGGTGGGGATCGTGAACCTTGCGGAGGCACCTGGGAAAACCGCCTGCGGCAGATGGCACGCCTGAAGGGACTCGAACCCCTGACCCACTGCTTAGAAGGCAGTTGCTCTATCCACCTGAGCTACAGGCGCATATGGAGCGGGTGATGGGAATCGAACCCACGCGACCAGCTTGGAAGGCTGGGATTCTACCATTGAACTACACCCGCATGGTTGGGCGCATCCGCAAATGTCAGCTTGGATAGGATAGCACAAAACCGCAGTCTTGTCAATCCCCTTATGAGGAAAAACCTTCATGCCGGGGCCCGCAACCTAAAGTTGCGAAAGTTCCAGCCAAATTTGGTTGACCGAAGCGGGAAAAGCGGCTAAGATAAAACCATGCTGGCGGCCAGGCAATGTGAGAACCAGGAGGTATATCCCTATGAAATTCGGAGAAAAACTACAAAAGCTGCGCAAGCAGAGCGGCCTTTCCCAGGAACAGCTGGCCGCCCGGCTCACGGTGTCCCGCCAGGCGGTGAGCAAGTGGGAGCTTGACGACACGATGCCGGACACGGAAAATGTCATCCAGCTCAGCCGGATTTTTGGCGTGAGCTGCGACTATCTGCTCCGGGAGGAGGTGGACGAACCCGGCGCGGCCCTGGCCGTCCAGGACCTGCCTCAGCCTGCCCAGCCCGGAGGGGCCCATCTGGACCGGCAGGGCTGGACGCACAATGCCTTTGCCCTGTCCCTGGGGGTGTGTGCGCTCGGCATGGTAGGAGCCTTTATGTTCTACCGGTTTCGCGGCCATACCGTCCGTCCGCTGGCCATCGGATTTATGATCCAGCTGTTGGGCGTGGTTCTGTTTGAACTGGCAGTCTCCCGAATGGGGGACTGGCGGAACACCGCTCGCCTGAGCTTTTACGCAATTGCGTGCTGGCTGGTACTCCCCATCCCCGTATTGCTGGCCCTCAACTGGGGATTTGGCCTGGGATTCTGGAATGGCACGCCTCTGCAGGGGTTATTCTGCTACTTTGCCGTGTACCTGCTGTTGAGTGCGGCTGTGACAGCAATCCTGCTCCTCACGCGCCGCCACCGCGTCAAACCGTGAAAAATTCCCTGCATCAAACCGCACCCGCCTCCCCATCCTATTTTCAGAAATACGTCTCCTCCCAGCTTGGGGCGGGAGGCAAGAAGAAAATCGGGTGGGGGGATTTTTATGCGCTGGCTCAGGTATTTCATCATTTACAGCTTCGCGGGCTTTTTACTGGAGGTGGCCTTCGCCCGTGCCATCCGCCACCCCAAACGGGACCGCAAGTGCCTGCTCCTCCTCCCCTTGTGCCCGGTGTACGGCCTGGGGGCGTGCCTGATCCTGTGGCTGGCCCCCCTGGTGAAAAGCCCCCTGTGGGCAGCGCTGGCAGGAGGACTGGCCGCCACCGGGGCGGAGCTTGTCATGGGCGCGTTTTACCGCTTCGCGCTGGGGGTGGAATTCTGGGACTACTCCAATATGCCGGGAAGCCTGGGCGGGCTGGTGTGCCCGGTGTTCTCCCTGTGCTGGACGGCGCTGTCCCTGGCGTTGGTATATCTGGTTCATCCCCCCGTCGCCGCCTTAGCCGCCCGCATCCCTGCCTGGCTGGGCCCCCCCGCCCTCATTGTATTGGCGGCGGATATCCTGGTGTCCTGCGCCGCCTTGCGGCGGACAGGCACCACCGATGTACTGCGCTGGTACGCGCCCGAATAAGCCCCGCCCTTTTGTGTATTGAACCAAGCCCCCTTCCGTGCTAAAATAAACCGAATTGAAAACACATGAAAGGGGCAGAGACATATGGATATCACCTTTTTGAATCCCGGCGTGGACGATATGCTGCAAAGCATCCTCGCCTTTCAGGAGGAGGGCGAGGCCGCCTTCTGGTCAGAGCCCCTCTACCACTTCTATCCCCAGCTGGACAGGAACCACGCCGCCTCCCTTCCCTTCCCCCGGCGGAAGGAGTACATTGAGCGCACCCTGCGCGACGCCTATCCTCGGCTGGAGGGGACTATCGACGAACGGGTGTCCCGATACGCCGTCCACTGGGCAAGCTGCCGGGGACAGGTCAACGCCGCCCTGACGGATGCCTTCGGGGTGGACTGCGGGGAACTGTTCAACGACCTGCGCTGTCATGTGGGCATGAACCCCATCGCGCCCCGGTTTTTGAGGGAACGGCGGTTTGACGTGTTCTACCTCAACAGCGAGCGGGGCGCTGTGGGGCTGGCAATCCATGAGCTGATCCATTTCGTCTGGTTTTACGTGTGGAACGGGCTGTACAGGGACAGCTATGACCAGTACGAGCGCCCCTCGCTGAAGTGGATTTTAAGCGAGATGGTGGTGGAATCCATCATGCGCGATCCCCGGCTCAGCTCCATCAACCCCTATTTCCCCCGGGAAGAGGGCGGCTGCATTTACCCCTATTTCTTCGATATGGAGGTAGGGGGCGCGCCCATTCTGGACACCTTGGAGCGGCTGTACCGCGCCCAGCCCATTCAGGATTTCATGAAAAGCGGCTATGCCTACTGCCTGGAGCACGAGGCGGAGATCAGGGCCCACATCCAAAAATCAGAGGGCTGAGCGGGAAGATTTTTCCACTGTCTTGACAATTTCCGCCTTCCGGCATACAATAAGTGCCATCCTTTGACCCCAGAGGAAGGGGAGAAACCCATGATTGAATTAAAACACGTCTCCAAGGTGTTCCCCACCGCCGAGGGCGGGTTCCATGCCCTGAAAGACGTATCCCTTACCATCGGCGACGGCGATATCTACGGCATTGTGGGTATGAGCGGCGCGGGCAAATCCACCCTGGTGCGCTGCATCAACCTGCTGGAGCGGCCCACCTCCGGCCAGGTGGTCATCGACGGGGCCGACCTTTGCGCCATGGGCCAAAAGGAACTCATCGCCCAGCGGCGGTCCATCAGCATGATTTTCCAGCAATTCAACCTGCTGATGCAGCGCACATGTTTGAAAAACATCTGCTTCCCCATGGAGATCGCCAGGATAAAGCGGGCGGATGCGGAAAAACGGGCGAGGGAGCTTTTGGAAATCGTCGGCCTGCCCGACAAGGCGGACGCCTACCCCGCCCAGCTGTCCGGCGGACAGAAGCAGCGCGTTGCCATCGCCCGGGCCCTGGCCTGCGACCCTAAGATTCTGCTGTGCGACGAGGCCACCTCCGCCCTGGACCCCAAGACCACCCGGGACATCCTGCGGCTCATCAAGGACATCAACGGGCGGCTTGGCATCACGGTGGTGGTCATCACCCATGAGATGGCGGTGGTGGAGGAGATCTGCACCCATGTGGCCATCCTGGACCACGGCCGCGTCATGGAGACGGGGACGGTGGAGCAGGTATTCTCCAGCCCCCAGACCGAGGCGGGCCGCCGCCTGGTCTACCCAGACGGGGTTCGCATTGAGCAGCTCCCCGCGGCCAATGTCATCCGCATCGCCTTCAACGGCGGCTCCTCTTACGAACCGCTCATCGCCTCCTTAGCCATCGACTGCGGCGTGAAGGTGAACATACTGGGGGCGGATACCCGCAACGTAAACGGCCAGGCCTTCGGCACCATGCTGCTGGGCCTGCCGGAGGACGCCGGCGAGGCCGCGAAAGCCGTGGCTTACATCAAAAACCAGCCCAACGTGACCATGGAGGAGGTGCGGGATTACCATGCTTGAATTTTTCAACGACCCCAAGGTGGCCGAGCAGCTCGGCTATTTGGTGAAGCACGTCCCCTTCGCGGTGTGGGAGACCGTCTATACCACAGTGGTGGCCTCCCTGTTCGCCTACCTCATCGGCCTGCCCCTGGGCGTTCTGCTGGTGGTGGGGGCGAAGGACGGCATCCATCCCCTTCCCCTGCCCTTGATGCAGGCGGTCAATACCGTCATCAACCTGCTGCGCTCCATGCCCTTTTTGATCCTAATGGTGCTGGTCATGCCCCTGTCCCGCGTGATTGTGGGCACCACCATCGGCACCGTGGGCATACTCGTCCCCCTCACTGTGGCGTCCTTCCCCTTTGTGGCCCGGCTGGCGGAGGGTTCCCTGCGGGAGATGGACCGGGGGGTGCTGGAGGCGGCCCAGGCCATGGGCTGTTCCACCTTCCAGGTGGTGTGGAAGGTGCTGCTGCCTGAGAGCCTGCCCTCCCTGCTGTCCGGGTTCACCACCGCCTTTGTCACCATCCTGGGCTACGGCGCCATGTCCGGCTTCATCGGCGGCGGCGGGCTGGGTTCCATGTCCCTGCAATACGCCTGGAACAACCGAAAAATGGTGGTGCTGTACGGGGCGGTCATCGTCCTGGTGATCCTGGTGCAGATTTTCCAGTCCATCGGCTCCCACCTGTCCGTCCGGGCAGACCGGCGGGTCACAGGCCGGGGCGGCGCGCGCGGCAGCCGCAAACAGCAGCCCCGGCAGGAAAAATAAGCACCTGGCGCCATATAAGCGCGGCATTTTTGGAGGAAGGGACAAAGCAGCCTTTTTTGTCCCTTCCTCCTCTGTGCAAAATCCCCCATTGACAAATACACTTTGATGCGCTAAACTAAGTGCAACAATTCAATATCGATTGCAAAGGCAATGATAGGGAGAGTAAGCGCGGAGATACGGCACAGAGAGCCCGGGAAGCTGAAAACGGGTACGGAAGGCCGCGCCGAACATGGCCCTGGAGCCGCGCGGCTGAGAGACGGGAAGGTCCTTAGGCCGCGACGGGCGCGCCCGTCACAGCGCCAGGGTATGCCAGTACCCGGTAAGGCCCGCTCCCGTGAGGGACGGGTGAAGCAAGGTGGTACCACGGAGCGGAATGCTTTCGTCCTTGACAATTTTGTCGGGGGCGTTTTTTTGTACCCAAAACCCGCCCTGAGCCCCGGTGAATCCCGCGCAAGCGGTTCACATACATCATCCATCAAGCGAAAAGGAGATACGGAAATGAAAAAGAACGTGTTTGCCCTGGCGCTGTGCGCCGTCCTCTCCCTGTCCCTGCTGTCCGCCTGCGGCGGCAAAAAGTCCGCCACCATCAAGGTGGGCGCCTCCCCCACGCCTCACGCCCAGATCCTGGAGGTGGCCAAGGACATTCTGGCCAAGGACAACATCACCCTGGAGATCGTGTCCTACGACGACTATGTGCTGCCCAACACCAATGTGGAGGACGGCCAGCTGGACGCCAACTACTTCCAGCATATCACCTACATGAACAACTTCAACGCCAACGACGGCACCCACCTGGTCAGTGTGGCCGAGCTGCACTACGAGCCCTTCGGCATCTACGCCGGCAAGACCGCCAGCCTGGACGCCCTGCCCGACGGCGCACAGATTGCCATTCCCGACGACCCCACCAACGGCGGGCGGGCCCTGCTGCTGCTCCAGGAGCAGGGGCTCATCAAGCTGGCCGACGGCGTGGGTCTGGAGCCCACTGTGGAGGACATCGCGGACAACCCCCACGACTATAAAATCCAGCAGCTCACCGCCAACCTGCTGACCACCACCCTCCAGGACGTGGACGTGGCCGTCATCAACGGCAACTACGCCATCGGCGCGGGGCTGAAGGCCAGCGAGGCCCTGGCCATCGAGGCCGCCGACGGTATCGCGGGCACCGCCTATGTAAACGTGCTGGCCGTCAAGGAGGGCCGGGAGAACGACGAGGCCATCAAGGCCCTGGTGGACGCGCTGAAATCCGACGAGGTGAAGGCGTTCATCAACGAGACCTACGGCGGCGGCGTGGTAGCGGTGTTCTAAAGCATCCAAAACACACAGAAGATCACAAGGGGCCGGAGGCGTCCAGTCTCCGGCCCCTCGTACGGGAGGAAATGCTATGAACATGACAATCCGTCCCTTTGAGACCGGGGAGCTGGACGGGCTGGCCCTGCTGGCCCAGCGGCTCAACGCCTCCCGCCAGACCGGCTCCACCTTCTGCTGCGCCAAGGCGGCAGACATCCGGCGGGATTTTGAGCAGAGCATGGAATGGGGCTTCGCCTGCTGGGCAGACGGGCGGCCTGTCGGGCTGGTGAGCTGTTTCCCGGACCGGGAAAAGGGCAACGCCGACTGCTCCCTGCTGCTGGACGCCTGCGGGGCAGACTACCGGGAGGCGGCGGGGGCGCTGCTGGCCAGGGCGCGGGAGAGGCTGGGGCCCGGCATGGCCTGCACCTTCTTTTTCCCTGTGGAAAACGGGGAATGCCGCGGATTCTTGGAACAGGCAGGGGCCCGGCGGCAGGTAAATGAATATATCCTCCGCCTGGGGCGGGAGGCCTGGAGCGAACCCCGGGATATGGCGGCGGAACCCCGGCCCGTCAGGGAGGGGGAGCTGGCGGACTTTGCCGCCCTTCACGACCAAGTGTTCCCCGGCGTGTATGTCTCCGGGCGGGACATTTTGGAAGATCTGGGCAAAGGCAGGTTTGTGTATGTGGTCTCCGACAGCGCGGGGCTGGCGGCCTACGGCGTGCTGAAGCCCCAGAGCAATGAGCAGGCTGTGGCGGAAGTATTGGCCGTCCGGCAGGACGCCAGGCAGCGGGGCTATGGCGGGGCCATACTGAACCACCTGGCCCGGGAGGCGTTTTTCCGGCTGGGCGTCCGGCGGCTGGAGCTGGTGGTGGACGGGGACAACCAGAACGCTCTCAAGCTGTATCTTGACACCGGCTTCCAGGTCTTTCAGGAGAACAACTGCTACATTTTGCGGTAAATGAAAACGAGCCCGGAATGCCTAAATTTCAAGATATTTTAGGGCTTGTTTGAAAATTGCCGACACGCCCAATCGGCGGGCCTTTTTCCGCCTCGCCGCTGGGCATATTGCCAATTTTCAAACGACGCCTAGAAGCTGTACAGCGGCCCTTTTGCAAAACACGGGCCCTGTCCCCCAAAACCCGGAGGGACAGGGCCCGTATGCGTTACAGATTGTCCTTGAAAAACTGCTCCAAGGTCTGGGCGTTGGCTTCCTCATTGCCGCCCTCCAGAGTGACGGTCACCGTGTCGCCCTGCTTGATGCCCAACCCCATCAGGGCCATCAGCTTGGCCGCCCCGGCGGACTTGCCGGCCTGCGTGGAGATGGTGACGGTACTGTCCAGGGCCTTAGCAGCCTTGACCAGCAGTCCGGCGGGGCGGGCATGGATGCCCACAGGATCGGTGATGGTGTAAGTGAACTGCTTCATGACATTTCCTCCTCTTGTTGACATGGTTTATCATCAGGTATTTTGCGCCTATACAGAGAACCCGGCGGGTCGGAACCCCAATCCGCCGGGCCGCTTGGTTTAATTTTATTATATCTCACTTCCCACAAAATTGCAACTTTTTCCTGCCGCAAAAACTGTCAATCATCCAAAGATGCCGTTGAAGATTTCCCCATTCCGGGCTATACTATGCTATACTACCCTTCAGGCCAACCACCAGAGAGGAGAGAACGCCATGTCCGGACGCAGCCGGGGCAGATATTGGAGCGCGTCGCTGCTGAAGCGGCGGGGCTGGACCCAAGAGCTCATCCGCGAGCTCCTTCCCAAACCCCATTATATTCCATGCGACGGATATTCCGTCCGTGTCTGGGACAAGGAGGACGTGCGCGCGGCGGAGCGTGACCCCCGCTTCGCCCACCCTGCGGGCGCGGAGTCCGGCCGGTCCATCCCTTCCCCCGCTCCGGCGGCCCGGCGCGCCAGGGCCCTGCTGGCCCGTGCGTGGGACGGGGCGGGGCAGGACGGCTCCGCCCCCTGGCTGCTGGCCGGGCACTACCACGCCGCCCTGCTGGCCCGGCTGTCCTCCGCCGGGGCGGGCCGAGGGATCCGCAATTCCCAGGCCGCCGCCTGGATTGGCGAATTCCTGGCCCTGGAACGCCGGTGCGACCCCAGGCATCTGCCGGAAATTTTGAAAAACCTCCTCCGGGCGGGGGACTGGCTGGAACGCCACCCGGACCACCAGCTGGCCCTGGAGCTCCGGGACCGCTACCCCCAGGCCCTGCTGGGGGCGGCAAGGCAGGTCCTCTCCGACTTCTCCGCCGCCCAGCCCGAGGCGGACGCGGACGCCCTGCTGCGCGCCCCGGGCTTCCCTGCCGCCCACCTGCTCCGGGAAGGGCTGGGGGCGGTGTGGTCGGTGTGGTACGTCCCCCAGGCCATCCGCACCAGCCTGTCCCTGCTCATCGCCCTCAACCCCAAGGACGAATACCCCGAGGCGCGGGCCATGCACCGCCGGTTCATCCTCCACCTGGGGGGCACCAACACCGGCAAGACCTACGCCGGGTTCCAGCGGCTGATTCGGGCCAAAACCGGGGTCTATCTGGCCCCCCTGCGCCTGCTGGCCCTGGAGGCCCAGGAAACCCTGCTGGACGCGGGGGTGGACTGCTCTTTGTCCACCGGCGAGGAGGAGGACTTCCGGGAGGGTGACACCCATCTGGCCGCCACGGCGGAAAAGCTGGATCTCAAGCGCCGCTATGAGGCCGCGGTGATCGACGAGTGCCAGATGATCGCCGATCCCCAGCGGGGGTACGCCTGGACCCGGGCGATTCTGGGGGTGCTCTCCCCCGAGGTGCACCTGTGCGCCGCCCCGGAGGCCAGGCAGCTGCTCCTCCGCCTCATTGAGAGCTGCGGCGACAGCGCGGAGGTTGTCTTCCACGAGCGCACCACCCCCCTGCTGTGCATGTCCCACCCGGTGGACTACCAGCGCGTCCAGCCCGGGGACGCGCTCATCACCTTCTCCAAGGTGGGGGTGCTCAGCGTGGCGGAGGACCTGCGCCAGAGCGGCAAGGAACCGGCCATCATCTACGGGGCCCTGCCCTATGCCACCCGGCGCAGGCAGATGGAGGGCTTCCTCAAGGGGGATATGGAGTATATCGTCTCCACAGACGCCATCGGCATGGGGCTCAACCTGCCCATACGGCGGATCATCTTCATGGAGACGGAGAA
>CATABD010000108.1 GCA_949494735.1 uncultured Oscillospiraceae bacterium | reverse complement strand
CGGCATTGCCGGAGCCCTCCTGGACTTTGAAACCATTTATTCAAGCGCCGGGACTGCGTGTATCCGGATGGCAGTAGGGGGCGTTGGCGCAGCCACTGCAGCCGCACCCGCAGCCGCTCCGGCCCTTTTTCCTGTCCCTGACCATCCCCGCAATCACGGCGGCGACGATCAGGCCAAGAACCAGCGACGCCGCGATATAGCCCATATGGGACGAGATGTAAGCCGCCATAACGTTTCCTCCTTTCCTTGAGATACGAAACTCTTATGCGCCGGCCGCAGACCAGACGCTCCGTCCCAGCGTGTCCCGGCCGGTCCGGCAGGGCCGGAACAGCAGGTACAGCAGTCCCGCCAGCAGGCCGGCGGCGATAACCGTAAACACGCCGAAGGAAGCTTCCCCGGTTATAAGGCCGCCGATCTGGAAGACGATCATGGAGATTGCGTAAGCAAAGCCGCACATGTACCCGATGGCCCCGGCAGTCCACTTCGCGCTGTTCATTTCCCGCCGGATGGCGCCCATGGCGGCAAAGCAGGGGGCGCACAGCAGGTTGAAGATCATGAAGCTGTAGGCGGTAACGGCGGTGAAATCGGCGGCGATCAGGGCATGGATAGGGCTGCTGTCCTCCACAAGGTCAATGTCCCCGGCGTAGTGATAGAGCTGTCCGAAGGCCGCCAGGACGTTTTCCTTGGCGATGAGGCCGGTAAAGGAACCCACGGCGGCCTTCCATGCCATATCGCCCTTCCAGCCCAAAGGATAAAAAATCCAGGCGGCGGCGCTGCCGATAGCGGCAAGGATGGAGTCATTATTGTCCTCCACCGGACCGAACGCGCCTCCGGCGAATCCATAGCTCTGGAGGAACCACAGCACGATAGTGGACAGCAGGATCACCGTCCCCGCCCGCTTGATGAAGCTCCACCCCCGCTCCCATGCGCTCCGGAGCACATTGCCGGCATGGGGCGCATGGTAGGCGGGCAGCTCCATAACGAAGGGGGCGGGGTCCCCGGCAAACATCCGAAATTTTTTCAGCATGACCCCGGAGGCGATCACCGCCGCCGCGCCGATGAAATTACAGGCCGCCGCCATCCATACGCTCTTACGAAAGGACATGGCCCCGGACCCCACGGCGGTGGCGATGGCGCCCGGCGCGTCGGTCCAGCCGTTGACAAAGATTACCGCCAGCACCAGCAGGCGGGCCAGATGGACGCTCATGGTCATGGCAATCCCTCCCCGGAGGGAGACTATGGGGCGGAGAAGAAAAATATGCAAAAAATCTTCAAAAATAAAAAGGGTTTTCCCAACGGATGGGGTATAAGTAATAGACAGCAATTTGGCCTTTGACAGAAAAACGGGAGGGAGACGGTATGGAGCAAACCATCCGGGAACGCACCGAGGCGCTGGAACGCCAGACCCTGTCGCCCCGGGCCTGCCTGTCCGCCAATTCCAGGGGGAGGCAGCGGGAGATCCCGCCCTGCCCCATGCGCACCTGCTTCCAGCGGGATGTGGACCGGGTGGTCCACTGCAAGTCCTTCCGGCGGCTGAAGCACAAGACCCAGGTGTTTTTACAGCCCGAGGGGGACCACTACCGCACCCGGATGACCCATACGCTGGAGGTGTCCCGCATCGCCCGGACCATGGCCCGGGGGCTGGGACTCAACGAGGACCTCACCGAGGCCGCCGCCCTGGCCCACGACCTGGGACACACCCCCTTCGGCCACGCCGGGGAGCGGGCGCTGTCCAGGATGGTGGAGGGGGGATTCCGGCATTATGAGCAGTCCCTGCGGGTGGTGGACCGGCTGGAGAACGACGGTTGGGGGCTGAATTTATGCCATGAGGTGCGCTCCGGCATCCTGTGCCACACCAGGGGGCCGGCGGCGGACACCCTGGAGGGCCAGCTGGTGCGCTTTGCCGACAAAATCGCCTACATCAACCACGACATTGACGACGCCATGCGGGGGGGCATCATCTACCCCACCGACATCCCCGTCCATATCTCCCAGACCCTGGGCTTTACCCACGGGGAGCGCATTGAGACGCTGACCATGGATATCATCCGGGAGAGCGCCCAGGGGGACGTGATCCGCCAGTCCGGGCCGGTGGCCCAGGCCATGCAGGAATTGAAGGAATTCATGTTCCAGTCCGTCTACTTTAACCCCGAGGCCAAGGGGGAGGAGGGCAAGGCGGAGGACATGATCTGCCTGATGTACGAATACTATCTGAAGCATGAGGACAAGCTGCCCCCGGAATACCAGGAGATCCTGGTGCGGGAGGGGAAGGAGCGGGCGGCGCTGGATTACATTGCGGGCATGACGGACACCTACGCGGCGGAGCAGTTTGGCGATCTGTTTATCCCGAAGGGATGGGTAAAAAAGTAAAGGCGCGGGGCCGTCAACGCCGCGTGACAACATGTGGGGAATCAGCATGACAGAATATCGGGTGCCATCGCGTCCCTCCAAGACGGAGTTCACGGAAAAACGCTCCACCTTTATCGGCCACGTCTTCCCGGTGGAGACGGAGGAGGAGGCCCGGGGACGCATCGGCGAGATGAAAAAGAAATACCATGACGCCCGGCACAACTGCTGGTGTTACCTCATCAAGGACGGTGCGGTGCGCTACTCCGACGACGGAGAGCCCCAGGGCACCGCCGGACAGCCCATGCTGGGGGTGTTCCAGAAGGAGGGGGTGGTCAACGTGTGCTGCGTGGTGACCCGCTACTTCGGCGGCATCCTGCTGGGGGCGGGGGGGCTGGCGCGGGCCTATACCAGAAGCGCCAAGGACGCGCTGGACGCCGCGGGTGTGTCCGCCGTCCGCCGGTGGGTGGTTATGGAGGCGCCGTGCCCCTATGCCCGGTTTGAGGAGGTCCGGCGGGAGGTGGCCCGGTTCGGCGGGGTGGAGGAGCGGGTGGACTACGGCGCGGACGTACTGCTGCGCGTCCTGCTCCCGGAGGAGCGTTCGGCCCAGTTCGCCGCCCACCTTTTTGACCTCTCCGCCGGAACCATAGAAGCGCTGGAGGCGGGGGAGGCGTTCCGCGCGGCCCCAATTGACCTATAAATTCCCAAAATAGTGATAAAACAGGGCAAAATTGGCTATGATGCGGAGGTGAGACCATGGCCATACCCGAATCGTTCCTGGATGAGCTGAACAGCCGGGTGAATATTGTGGACGTGGTCTCCTCCTACCTGCCTTTGAACAAAAAGGGGGCCAACTACTGGGGGCTGTGTCCGTTCCACCACGAAAAGACCCCCTCCTTTTCCGTCAATGAGTCCAAGCAGATCTTCCACTGCTTCGGCTGCGGCAAGGGGGGCGGCCCCATCCGTTTTGTGATGGAAATGGACAGCCTGCCCTTCCCGGAGGCGGTGCGCAAGCTGGCCCAGCAGGAGGGGATGGAGGTGCCCGACGACAGCCCCGGCGACGGGGCCTGGCGGGAAAAGCGCAGGCGCATCCTGGAGCTCAACCGCGAGGCCGCCCGGTTCTACCGCTCCATGCTGTCCGACCCCAGGGGGGGGGCGGTGGCGGCCTACATCCGGGACAAGCGGCGCATCAGCCCGAAATTTTCCACCCGGTTCGGCCTGGGGGCTGCGCCCGAGGGCTGGGACAGCCTCATTACCGCCATGAAGGACAAGGGGTACGACAAGTCCGACCTCATCGACGCGGGGCTGGCGGTGGCGGGGAAGAACGGCGGGGTGTACGACAAGTACCGCAATCGGCTGATGCTGCCGGTGATCGACGTGCGGGGGGACGTGATCGGCTTTACCAGCCGGGTGATGGACGACTCCACCCCCAAATACCTGAACACCCCGGAGACCGCCATCTTTAAAAAGCGGTCCATCCTGTACGGCCTCAACTACGCCAAAAACACCAGGCGGCCCAACTTCATTCTGGTGGAGGGCAATATCGACGTCATCACCCTCCACCAGGCGGGGTTTGACAACACGGTGGCCACCATGGGCACCGCCCTCACCGAGGAGCATGTGCGGATGCTGGCGCGGTACACCAAGGAGCTGGTGCTGTGCTACGACAACGACGCCGCCGGGGAGGACGCCACCCAGCGCGCCATCGCCCTGCTGAAAAATTCGGAGGTGGCCGTCAAGGTGCTGCGCCTGCCCAAAAAGCAGCTGGCCGACGGGACGCTGGGCAAGCAGGACGCGGACGACTACATCAAAAACTTCGGCCCCGGGGCCTTTGAGGGTTTGATGGATCGGAGCGCCAACTCGGCGGAGTACCGCTTGAACGTGGTGCGGGGGCAGTTCGACCTGGGCCGTGACGACCAGCGGGCGGCCTACCTCCAGGCGGCGGCGGAGGTCATTGCCGGCCTGCCCAGCCCGGTGGAGCGGGACATCTACGCCGGGCGGTGCGCGGAGCTGGCGAAGGTGTCCAAGGAGGCGGTGGTGCAGGAGGTGGACGGCCTGCGGAAAAAACGGGTCCGTCAGGCCCGCAAGCAGGAGGAACGCCAAAACCTGGCCCCCGTCCGGCAGCTCCAGCCCAAAAGCCGGGAGCTGCGCTACGCCAACGTCCGCTCCGCCCGGGCGGAGGAAGGGGTGCTGCGGGTGGTGCTGCTGGACCCGGAGCTGTTCCGGGAGCTGGACGGGCTGGAGCCGGAGCAGTTTTCCGCCCCCCATCTGGGTAAGGCCTACGGCCTGCTGCGCCGGCGGTGGCGGGAGGGGAGGGGCGTCACCCTGGCGGCGCTGGAGGGGCAGCTGGCCCCGGAGGAGCTGGACGGGCTGACCGCCGCGGCCCAGCAGCCCCAGGCCCGGAATACCGCCCGGGAGGCGTTGGAGGATTGTAAGCAGACCATCCTTGCGGAGAGCCGCAGGGGGAATATACATAGCGCGGAGGACCTGAACGGGTTACAACAGGCGCTGAAACAGAAAAAAGCCTATGGAGGATGAGCGACCAATGAGTGAAAAGAAAAAGACCGTGAAAAAGGCGGACGCCGTGCCCCACACCCAGGCCAGCCCGGAGAAGCTGGAGGCGGCCAAGGCGGAGCTGGCCAAGATGATCGAGGGGGTTCAGAACGGCGAGAAGCTGCTGGAGCTCATCGACACCGGCTATAAAAAGGGCAAGCTGTCCTCCGGCGAAATGATGGAGACGCTGGACTCCATCAGCCTGGAAAGCGACCAGATGGACAAGGTGTACGACGTGCTGGAGAACCTGGGCATCGACACCGCCGGGGACGATTTTCCCCCTGAGCTGGAGGATGACATCCTCCCCCCGGTGGCGGAGCTGGAGGAGATTCCCGAGGAGGAGATTGTCGACCCCAACACCCTGGTGGACTCCTTCGCCATCGACGACCCGGTGCGGATGTACCTCAAGGAGATCGGCAAGGTGGATCTGCTCACCCCCGAGCGGGAGGTGGAGCTGGCCCAGGCCATGGGGGCGGGGGCGGCGGCCAAGGAGCAGCTGGCCGAGCTGGAAAAGTCCGGCGGGGAGATTCCCGAGGAGACGCTGAAGGAGCTGAAAAAGGCCATCAAGGGGGGCGAGCGGGCCAAGCAGCAGCTGGCGGAGGCCAACCTGCGGCTGGTGGTGTCCATCGCCAAGCGGTACGTGGGCCGGGGGATGCTGTTCCTCGACCTGATCCAGGAGGGAAACCTGGGCCTTATTAAGGCGGTAGAGAAGTTCGACTATGTGAAGGGCTTCAAGTTTTCCACCTACGCCACCTGGTGGATCCGCCAGGCCATCACCCGTGCCATCGCCGACCAGGCCAGGACCATCCGCATTCCGGTGCATATGGTGGAGACCATCAACAAGGTGATCCGGGTGAACCGGCAGCTTTTGCAGGAGCTGGGCCACGACCCCACCCCGGAGGAGACCGCCGAGGAGATGGGCATGCCGGTGGAGAAGGTGCGGGAGATTCTCAAAATTGCCCAGGAACCTGTCTCGCTGGAGACC
Organism: uncultured Oscillospiraceae bacterium; assembly: GCA_949494735.1. Lineage (GTDB taxonomy): Bacteria > Bacillota > Clostridia > Oscillospirales > Oscillospiraceae > Enterenecus. Next base: position 3,540 of record CATABD010000108.1, on the reverse strand, counting down.
CCCATCGGCGAGGAGGAGGACAGCCATCTGGGCGATTTTATCCCCGACGAAGATGCCTCCGAGCCCTCCGAGGCAGCGTCCTTCACATTGCTGAAGGAGCAGCTGGTGGACGTGCTGTCCACCCTAACCCCCCGGGAGGAGAAGGTGCTTCGCTTGCGCTTCGGCATTGAGGATGGACGCACCCGCACCCTGGAGGAGGTGGGCAAGGAGTTCAACGTCACCCGTGAGCGCATCCGGCAGATTGAGGCCAAGGCGCTGCGGAAGCTGCGCCATCCCAGCCGCTCCAAGAAATTGAAGGACTTTTTAAGCTGACCCTTGAAGGAATGAAGGACCGCCCCCGGCCACTGACCGGGGGCGGTCCCTACCGCTTATACCCCTAAAACTGTAAACGCGATTCCGGCATCAGGGAGGGGGCCCAGCCAGCCCTCCAGCTCTTGAATGAGAAATTCAAGCTCTCCGCCGGTTTCCGCTGCTTTTTCGCGGACGGCTTTCCACTGCTCCACGGTGAACTCGGTGGGGCCGAATGGGTCGTAGGCGGGAGCCACGGAGTCCAACAGGCCCGATAGGTTCAGGCCGTTCAGGATATCGTCGTCCAGGATGAGGGAATCATCGCTCCAATATGTTTCCCCATCCCATTTCCCTTGGACGAACTCATGGTTACAGCCGCCCTTGACCTCAAATCCGCTGTCAAAGTATTTCATGCCCATCGCCTCACCGAAACACCCGGTTGAAGTCCCTGGGCATCTTGGCCTTGAATGTGACCGCCTCTCTGGTGGCGGGGTGGATGAAGGACAGCTCACTGGCGTGGAGGCACAGCCGCCCAATGGGGTTGGTACGGGCCCCATACTGCTTGTCCCCGGCCACTGGATGGCCCAGCTCCTTCATGTGGACGCGGATCTGGTTCTTCCGCCCGGTCTCGATGTTGATGTCCAGCAGGGCGTAGCCGCCCCCGGCCTTTTTTACTTCGTAGCTGGTGACGGCCTCCTTTGCCCCCCTGCCCGGCGCGCCGGAAAAGCTCAGGTGGGTGTCCGTCTCCACCAAAAAGGAGCGGATGGTGTCCCGGTCCGGCCTGGGCGTCCCCTCCACCACAGCCAGGTAGCCCCGGCGGGTGACCATCTCGTTCCAATGGGACTGGAACAGCTCCTTGGTCTCGGGATCCCGGGCGAACATCAGCACCCCAGACGTGTCCCGGTCCAGCCGGTGGAGGACGAAAATGCGCTCCCCCACCCGCCGGGCTTTCACGTAGTCGGTGACCATATGGTAGGCGGTGCGCACCTTTTCCTTATCATTGGCCACGCTGAGCAGCTTGGCGGGTTTATTCACCACGATGAGGTGCTCGTCCTCGTAGAGGAGGGGGAAGGGCAGGGCGTCCGCCCGGGGGGCGGAGGAGGGGAGTATGGCCACCTGCTGGCCGGGGGACAGGGGGGTATCGAACCGGGAGGCAGGCACGCCGTCCACTGCCACCAGCCGGTGGGATAGCAAGGATTTTATGTTGTTGCGGCTCTTACCCTTCACGCTGGAGAGCAGGAAGGGGAGCAGGGTGGCGGACTCGTTCACCGTGTAGACGGGGGCTTCCACCTCCCTGCGTCTGTTTTGATGTTCCATTTTGTCACCTGATTTCCTGTTTTCGGACATTGTATCACAGGATGGGGGAAAAGTCCACGAAATTCCGATGGACAGGCAAGTCGGGGCGCTTATTTTCATAGGCTTGCCAGAGGTGATGCATCGTGGGAGAAAAAGAGGGCATTCTGCTCCGGGCGTCCAGGCTGTTTGACCTGCCCGCCGACGCGCTGGCGGGCGCGCCACGGGTGGAGATCATCGGGGACGGGGAGCTGCGCATGGGCCCCCACTGCGGGATTCTGGCCTACGGCTCGGAAGAAATCCATATTTCCGGCGGCAGCTTGGTGGTGGTGGTGCGGGGCGGTGGGCTGGAGCTGAAAGCCATGACCCCGGAAGAGCTGCTGGTCACGGGGACCATCACCGCCGTGGAGTTTATGAGGTGAGGGAATGAAATGGCTCATTAACCTGTTGCGGGGCTATGTGGAGGTCCAGGTTACCGGGGCTTTTCCCGAGCGGCTTTTGAACCTGTGCGCCCAGAACCGGCTCCAATTCTGGAAGCTGTGCTGGCTGGACGAGACCAGCTTCACCTTCCGCGTGGCCCTTCAGAACCGAAAACGGTTGGACGGGCTGGCCCAGCGGGCCATGTGCGAGCTGCGGGAGAAGGGCCGCCGGGGGGCGGCGGTGGTGGCGGAGCGGATGGCAGAGCGCCGTTGGGGATTTCTGGCGGGGCTGGCGTTCTGCTTTTTGGCGGTGAGCTTTTTGTCCAGGTTTCTGCTGGTGGTGGAGGTGACGGGCAACGACACCGTCCCCACCGCCGTCATCCTCTCCCAGCTCCGGCGGGTGGGGGTATGTCCGGGGGCCTATGGCCCGGCCATTCGGGAGTTGGAGGCGGCCAACGACGCTTTGCGGGGGCTGCCGGAGCTGAGCTACCTGGCCGTCAATATCTATGGGACTCGGGCGCAGGTGGTGGTGCGCGAGGCGGAAAAAAAGCCGGAGCTGCTGGACGAGGCCACCCCGGCCGATGTGGTGGCCAAGGCGGACGGTATCATTGAGGACATCCAGGCGGACGCGGGCCGCCCACTGTTCCAGGACGGGGACGTGGTGGCCAAGGGGGAGGTGCTGATCACCGGCGAGCTGGATCTGAAGGAGCCGGAATATGGCACGGTGGATCTGGGGCGGCTCATCGTCCACGCCGCCGGGTCGGTGACGGCCCGGACCTGGCGGGTTTTGGAGGAGACCGTGCCCCTCGCCGCCCAGGGAAAGGCGTACACCGGGGAGGAGCGGACAGGGTACGGCGTAAAAATTTTGTGGATTGATTTGGATTTTTTACAAAACAGTAGCATTTCTGGTGGAAGATATGATAAAATAACCAGGACTGAGCAGCTCTGCCTCTTTGGCCGCGCGGTTCCCGTGTGGCTGACCACCACTACCCTGCGCGCCTATGAGCTGGAGGAGCGGTCTGTGGACCGTGAGGCGGCGGCGCTGCGGCTGGAGCAGGCCCTGTCCGTCCGGCTGCAAAGGCTGATGGAGGCCAACCGGGGAGAGGTTTTACACACCGACCTGGTGACCAGGGAGGAGGGCGGACGGCTCACCGTCACCCTGCTGGCGGAGTGCCGGGAGGAGATCGGGCGCACCGTGAAGCGGGAGGGGGACGTGGGGCGGATTCCAGGCACGATCTATACCAATGACGGCGGCTGAGGGCCGCGCAAGAGGAGTGTACCAATGACAGAGCAGAATATCAGCATTGAGCGGATGGAGGAGGCCGTCAACCTGTTCGGCCTGTTCGACGAGAATATCCGCCTGATTGAGCAGGAACTGGACGTGTCGGTGGTGAACCGGGAATCCAACCTGAAAATTTCCGGCGAGGGTGAGAACGTCATGTGGGCGGTAAAGGCCATCCAGGGCCTGCTCACCCTGTCCGCCAAGGGGGAGGCCATCGGCCAGCAGAACGTGCGCTATATCATCGAGCTGGTCCGCTCC
>CATABD010000107.1 GCA_949494735.1 uncultured Oscillospiraceae bacterium | reverse complement strand
TGGTCCGAGTGACAGGACTTGAACCTGCGGCCTCTTGACCCCCAGTCAAGCGCGATACCAAACTTCGCCACACCCGGATAAACAGCATAACTTGTGAACCTCAAGTATATTACCATACAAAGAAAGAAAAAGCAAGAGGTAAATTGAAATTTTTTAAGGAATGCGAGTTGTAACATTAAATGCGAAAGAACACGAAGCCCCACGAACGGGGCGATTTGATTCTATCGGATTTCTTATACTATGGAGACCGGGAAAGTTGGGTAAAGAAGGAAAAGCATGGCGTGGCACTACAAATACATAACTTTTTCGAACCGGCGGAAGATTGCCGCGCTTTATCGGGCGAACGCGCGCCCGGCGGACATTGCCAAAAGTCAGGGCATTACGGCCAGGTTGGCGCGGCGGACATGGAAGTCTACCGGGAGCAGAGCCACGGCAAAAATGCGCGTCGGCGCGCGGATCCAGTATTCCGGCCTCCTGTACCGGACGGCAATGGGAACAGATGAAGAAAGACCGTGAACGGTGCGTTTACATAAAATATTACCATCCGGGCCGCAAGTGCGGCGTGCATATTGACGGGTTGGGCTGGCTCCTTGAACCCGCCTGTTTCATTATCGGCTGAAATGAAATCCCGCCGGGGCAAATCCCGGCGGGATTTTCGTATTGGCGGGTTAAGCATATTTTACAGCAGTATAGGCAGCCAGTATGCGTCAAAAAAGCGGGAGACATTTCAATGCCTGATAACGAAGCTTATGGTAATCTCCAAGTTGAAATGTAGTTTTATTGCAACGTCCTCAACCGATTTACAAAAGGTCAGATGGCGTCATTCACATGCCGCGCAGAAGAGTGTACAGAAATTTCTTCCTGGAGTAAAGCAAGGGTGTTTAGAGCGGTAGGCAGGTCATTAACGGGAACCCACACCCGGTCAGGAGGCAGCGGGCCTAGAAGCTGGCAAATAGAATGCCCTGATTCAGAGGAGTGTAATAAAGTTGCTGTTGGCATAGCCTTCCGCTCCATCAAAGGACACGAGATACCAGTCCTGCCACTGGTTGAGGATGGAAAGCCGCGCGCCGTCATAGGCTTTTGCAATCACAGGGGCTGCGGTAGACGGCCGGGAGCGGATGTTGAGATAGCCCCAGTCCACATCGACGACACCTTGACGGATGGGCCCCTCAGAGGTCAAGAAGGGGATTCCAAAGTATTCGGTGAGCGCCAGGACAATGGTTCGGGCAATTTCATCCAGATGGGTTTTGATCCAGGTGGCGTCATCCTCATTATCATGGTAGCCCAGTTCAATGAACACCGATGGGGCACGGGGTTGGCGCACCTCCCCTATAGATGTGGTGGCCTCTGTACGAACCCGGTTGGGCAGGGGATAGATTGCTTTCAAATTTTCCGCCATGATCTCTGCCGCCCGTTTGCCGTTGGAGCTGCCCGGATAATAGAACACAATGATGCCCCTGGTCCGGCCATAATTGCTGGGGGCGGAGGCGTTGGAATGAAGTGCCAAGTGCAGGTCGTAGTTGCCTGCGTTGGACGCCCGGATGGAGGAAACGGCGTTCATATCCGGGGTATTACGGTCAAATTGGATACCCGAGGCGTTCAGGTAAGGAACCATGGCATCGGCCAAGCGGTTCATCCACTCCTCCTCGCTGCCGCCGTTTACATACATGTTGGATTCCTGTGTAGACGATGACATATTATGAAGATAGATAAAAATTACTGGTTCCAGTCGCATTCAATGTGTTTGTCTTTATAAATCCTGATTTCCCCAATTAGAATGCGCCAAAACTCCTGTTTTTGTTCTTGCTTCATCCCGTAGTAGACGGTTTCCCAGCTGCCGGCCAGGAGTCTGTCTGAGGCCTTGAAATCCGGCTTTTCCTGTGCAGCTTCCTCTGCGGCCAGGGACTCGATTTTGATTTGATATGTGGCCTGGTCTGCGCTGTACTCTTCCAGGGTGATAAGGTCATTGAGGTAGAGGTCTTTGAGCTTCCCCAGCTTGGCCCGGAGGGCCGAAATCTCGCCCTTGTAATCCCGCGCCTTCCTGCCGGCATAGATTTGCTCAACCTCAATTTTCCACTGTCCTATTTTGTCCCGGACCGTCTCAACCAGGAACCTTTCAATGCGCCGCTCCCCAAGGTTGGAGTTGTTGGCGCAGGCGCTGGCGGCCATATAATGGGAGGAGCAGTTATAATAATAGGATTCCTGGTTCGTGTTCACCCGTCCGCCCATCCGCTGGCCGCACTCTCCGCAGGTAATCAGGCCGGAGAAGATATATACCCGGTTGTTCTCTGTTTTTCTCACGATACGCCTCCGCATAGACTGTATTTTGTCGAACTCCTCTTTGGTAATGTATGGGGGGGTCATGCCGTCCACCCCGAAATAGTGGCCGTAGTAGCATGGGTTTTTGAGCATTTTGTGGGCGCTTTGATAGCCCAGGGCCAGGCCAAAATTCTCACGGACATACTCAAATGTCCTGACCAAAGATCCACAGGCCAAGTATTTTTGAAAAAATGCCGCAATAGCCGCCTCCTTTGCCGGATCCTTGACGAAGCGTTTGCCGTCGATTTTGTAGCCGGGCGGACAGCTGCCGGTGAGAGGCTCCAGCTTATTGCGCTTGACCTCCATGACGGCTTTGATGCGCTCTGAGGTGCGGTCTGCCTCGTCCTGTGCCACAGACAGCATGATATTGATTTTCAGCCGCCCGGAGGCGGTGGAGGTGTCATAATCCTCATGGATGGTGCGCCAGTCTATGTGGTGGCGTTCCAGGACCTCCTGGACCTTGTAGTATTCGGAAATATTACGAAACCAGCGGTCCAGCTTTGTAAAGACAATAAGCTCGCCCTTTCCGGCCTGAACATCGGCGAGGAGCCGCTGAAGTTCGGGCCGTTTTTTTGCGGGTTTGCGGGCGGATATGCCTGCGTCTATATAAGTTCCAACGATGTTATGCCCGTTGTTCTGCGCCCACTGTTCCAAGGCGGCGGACTGGGCTGCGATGGATAGGCCATGGACGGCCTGCTCCTCGGTGGAGACGCGGATATATAGAAAAACCTGTTTCACTGGGGCCTCCTATTCAAGAAGAAATTGTGCCTGATTCGGGCCGCAAAGATGTGTACCGGGGCTATTGATACAGCTTTTTAGCCTGCGCCCTATGTCCTGCATAGCCGGTTGTAAAGAAATAGTATGCTTGTGTATAATAGGCAATGCGTTGCCAAGGGTTTTCAGTATGTAATATTTCCTCTGAATAGCATCGCTGCCTTTAAGGCCCCGATTTTACCGCAGCGGCGGGCCGTGGGGGCAAGTGGGACAGGCGGGGCGCATAGTATAAAGCAAACCCCAAAGGAGGTCATGTTTATGAACGAAAATTCCATTGATGTGTTTGGCAAGGCAATGCTGTACATATACCAGGCCAGTCTGGAAAACCTCGGCCTCAAGGGGGAGCTGCGGGTTGTGCGGACGGCGGAACCGAATGCGGGGTGGGCGGCCGGAGTTCAGCAGATACAGTAAAAGGACAGCCTCATGACGCTAAAGCGTCATGAGGCTGTCCTTCGAAAGCTGAAAACTTCTTTATCACCCAAGCCCTAGACCTACCGGGCCTTCGCCAGCGCTTATTCCTTTGCCATGGATTCAATGATGGCGTCGGCCAGGGAATCCAGCTCGGCGGCCTTATCCGCGTGGAGGGAAGAGGCCAGGCTGAGCCGGTCGCCCAGCACAGTCATATTCTTCATCTCGTCCTCCAGGAACTTCTGCATCAGATCACCCGACTTGACGGCCCAGGAGCCGTTTTCAATGATGGCGCAGGTGCGGTTTTGGAAATTCAGGGCCTTCAGGTGCATCAGGAAATCGTGCATTACCGGGTAGATTCCAAGGTTGTAGGTGACGGAGGCGAACACCAGGTGGCTGAGGCGGAAGGCCTCGCTCACCAGCTGGGACACATGGGTGTTGGACACGTCATATACCCACACGTTGGTGCAGCCCTTCTCGCACAGCTTGGCGGCCAGGGCCTGGGCGGCGCCCTCGGTGTTGCCGTACATGGAGGCGTAGGCGATCATCACGCCCTGCTCCTCGGGCTGGTATTTGCTCCACTTGTCGTACTTATCCACAAAGTAAAGCAGATCCTTGCGCCACACCGGCCCGTGGAGGGGGCAGATGAACTTGATCTGGTCCAGGATGCCCCCGGCCTTTTTCAGCAGCGCCTGCACCTGGGGGCCATACTTGCCCACGATGTTGGTGAGGTAGCGGCGGGCCTCGTCGATCCAATCCCGGTCGAAATTGACCTCGTCGGCGAAGAGCTTGCCGTCCAGGGCGATGAAGGAGCCGAAGGCGTCGGCGGAGAAGAGCACGCCGTTGGTGGTGTCGAAGGTGACCATGGCCTCGGGCCAGTGGACCATGGGGGCGGCGATGAAGGTGACGGTGTGGGAGCCGAAGCTGAAAGTGTCCCCCTCCTTGACCTCGATGAGCTCCTGGTTGTCCACGGTGAAGCCGAACTGCCGCATGAGCATGAATGCCTTGGCGGTGGAGATGATCTTCACGTTGGGCCAGCGGATGAGGATCTCCTCGATGGACGCGCCGTGGTCGGGCTCCATGTGGTTGATGACCAGATAGTCCAGGGGCCGGTCCCCCAGCAGGTGGTCCAGATTTTCCATGAGCTGGCGGCAGACGGACCAGTCCACGGTGTCGAACAGGACGGTGGATTTGTCCATGAGCAGGTAGGCGTTGTAGCTCACCCCCCGGGGGATGGGGTGAATGTTTTCAAACAAATGGGTGCGGTGGTCGTTGGCGCCCACCCAGTACAGGTTGTCGGTGACGGTGCGGACACAGTACATATTGAAATTCCTCCTTTAGGTTAATGGCAGTGGCGGCTGCGCGCTCACGCCTTGTTATCACGCTTCGCCTGTTCGCGACGCACGGCTTCCTTTCGTCTCGGCCTGGTCTCCGGCCCGCTACGCGGGCCTGCGCTCGGCCTCGCTCCAGTCCATCCGTGCTGCTCACGACGGCTGCGCGCTCACGCCTGGATGAATTGATCCTTCCCCTCGGCGCACTCCGGGCAGGCCCAGCCCTCGGGGAGCTTGTCGAACAGGGTGCCGGGGGCCACCTCGTTCTCCGGGTCGCCCAACTCTGGGACGTACTCGTACCCGCAGCCCATGCAGACATAGCGCGGGCCGATGGGTTCGGGCTTGGGGGGCTGGGGCCGCTTCATCTTGATCATGGGGGGCGCGGGCTGCTTCTCTTCCGTGCCCAGGGCCTGGGCCAGCAGGGGCAGGATCTCTTTCACGTCGCCCACGATGCCGTAGTCGCAGTTTTTGAAGATGGGGGCGTTGGAGCTCTTGTTGATGGCCACGATGGTGGACGCGTCCTTGATGCCCTTTAGGTGCTGCACCGCCCCGGAGATTCCGCAGGCGATATACAGGTTGCCCTTGAATTTCTGCCCGGACATGCCCACGTAGCGGTTCAGCGGCACGTACTTGTGGGTCTCGGCCACCGGGCGGCTGGAGCCGACGGCGGCGCCCGCAGCCTTGGCCAGATCCTCGATGAGCTTCATATTCTCCTTGGAGCCGATGCCCTGTCCGGCGGACACCACCCGCTCCGCCTGGGCGATGGGGGTGTCCATGGGGATGCCCACAGAGAAATCATAGCCGTCCTTCTTCAGTGCCGCGACAAGGGCGTCCACCCGCGCCTTGGCGTCCCCCTCCTTGATGATGAGGCCCTTGCGCACCCCGGTGATGGGGGCGGGCTTTTTGGCGGCGCTGGACGAGCCGCCCTCGCGCTTGGGGGGCTTGCCCATGATGGCCGCGCCGATGACCATGCGCTGCACCTCGCTGGTGCCCTCGTAGATGGTGGTGATCTTTGCGTCGCGGTACATGCGCTCCACGTCCATGCCCTTGAGGAAGCCGGTTCCGCCGAAGATCTGCACTGCGTCGTTGGTGACCTCCAGGGCGATCTCGGAGGCGTACAGTTTGGCCATGGCGGCATCCACGCCGTAGGGCTCGTGGTGCTCCTTCCTCTCGGCGGCGGAGTACACCAGCATCCGGGCGCACTTCAGTTTGGTGGCCATGTCCGCCAGCTTGAAGGTGAGGGCCTGGTTGAAGCCGATGGGCTTGCCGAACTGGACGCGCTCCTTTGCGTACTCCACGGCAGACTCGTAGGCCCCCTGGGCGATGCCCAGTGCCTGGGAGGCGATGCCGATGCGTCCGCCGTCCAGTGTGGCCATGGCGATCTTAAAGCCCTGGCCCTCCTTGCCCAGCAAGTTCTCCTTGGGTATCTTCACGTCGTCGAAGTTGAGCTGGCAGGTCTCGGAGGACCGAATACCCATTTTATCATAGTGGGGCTCAAAGGTAAAGCCCTTCCAGCCCTTTTCCACAATAAAAGCGGAGATACCCCGGGTGCCGATGTCCGGGGTGGTGACGGCAAAGACCACATAGGTGTCCGCGACGCCGCCGTTGGTGATGAAAATTTTCTGGCCGTTGAGCAGCCAGTAATCGCCCTTGTCCACGGCGGTGGTCTCGGTGCCCCCCGCGTCGGAGCCGGCGTTGGGCTCGGTGAGGCCGAAAGCGCCGATTTTTTCCCCCTTGGCCAGGGGCACTAAGTATTTCTGCTTTTGCTCTTCGGTGCCGAAGGCGAAGATGGGCCAAGTGCCCAGGGACACGTGGGCGGACAGGATGACACCCGTGCCGCCGTCCACCCGGGACAGCTCCTCCACCGCGATGGCGTAGCTGAGCACGTCAAGCCCAGCGCCGCCATACTCCTTGGGATAGGGAATGCCCATCAGCCCCATCCCGGCCAGGGTTTTGACGGCCTCGGCGGGGAAACGGCTCTCCTGGTCCATCAGGATGGCGTTGGGCTTCACCTCCGCCTCGGCAAAGGCGCGGATCTTGGCGCGCAGCTCCTCGTGGGCCTGTGTGGTCTGGAACAACATACGAGAACCTCCTTTGAGTGATATGTGACAATAATAGGAATCATTATCCACTTATCCAAATGTAACACGCTGGGGGGTGGTTTGTCAATCTGGATTTTGGGTTGTGCACAAAAAAGACAGGGGGAGCCGGGGTCAGCCCGACAAAACGTCCAAAAAACCGTTGCCATTCCCATCCCAGGGTGGTATGATTAAGGAACGGCAAGGATAAAACAGGAGGGAAACCCACGGATAAAAAGGAAGGAATCGCGATGGAATATAACGCTTGGGACCGGTACTACCCCCGCCCACAGCTCCGGCGGGGCAGCTTTTATCCCTTGAACCAGGGCTGGACCCTGAACGGGCGGCCCATCAACCTGCCCTGGCCTCCCCAGGCCCCCCTGGCGGGCTGGCCGGGGGAGGTGGGGGAGGTGCTGCACTATGAGACGGCGTTCACCCTCCCCGAGGGCTTCGCGCCCCAGGGACAGCGGGTGCTGCTCCACTTCGGCGCGGTGGACCAGACGGCCCAGGTGTGGGTGAACGGCGCGCCGGCGGCCCGCCACGAGGGGGGTTACCTGCCCTTTTCCGCGGACATTACGGACATGCTGGCCCAGGGGGAAAACCGCCTGGAGTTGAAGGCGGTGGACACCCTGTCCCACGACTACCCCTACGGCAAGCAGCACAAACGTCCCCATGGGATGTGGTACACCCCCGTGTCCGGCATCTGGCAGGGGGTGTGGCTGGAGGCGGCGCCGGCGCGGGGGGCGGTGGCCGCCCTGCGCCTCACCCCCGACCTGACCGGAGTGACGGTGGAGGCGGACACCGGCGGGGCGGACTACAACCTGGCTGTCCCGCTGGGGGATGGGAGGATGCTCACCGCCGCAGGGAAGAGCGGCGTTCCCCTCCGGCTGGAGGTGCCTGACCCCCATCTCTGGACCCCGGAGGACCCCTACCTCTACACCATGACCATCGCCACCGCCACCGACCGGGCTGAGAGCTATTTCGCCCTGCGCACCGTGACCACACGGGAGATCGGCGGACACGCCCGGCTGTGCCTGAACGGAAAGCCCGTGTTCCTCCACGGGGTGCTGGACCAGGGCTATTTCCGGGACGGCCTGTTCCTGCCGAAGAACCCGGAGGAGTACGACCGGGACATCCTGCGCATGAAGGCGCTGGGCTTCAACACCCTGCGCAAGCACGTCAAGGTGGAGCCGGAGGCGTTCTACTACGCCTGCGACCGGCTGGGGATGCTGGTGGTGCAGGATATGGTGAACTCGGGGGAGTACCGCTATGTCCGGGACACGGTGATCCCCACCTTTGTGAGCAAAAAGCGCGGCGACCTGGGGCGGGGGGGCAGCGAACGGCGCAAGCTGTTCTTTGAGCGCCACTGCCTGGACACCGTGGCCCACCTGAAAAACCACCCCTGCATCGTGGGCTGGACCATCTTCAACGAGGGCTGGGGCCAGTACGATTCCGACCGGATTTACCGCCTGCTCAAGAGAGCCGACCCCGGCCGGTTCTTCATGACCACCTCCGGCTGGTTCGCCCAGCGGGAGAGCGACGTGGAGAGCGAGCACGTCTATTTCAACAGCCGGGTGCTGGAGGGGACGAGGCCGGGGAAGTTCCTCTTCCTCAGCGAGTGCGGCGGCTTCTCCCGCCGGGTGGAGGGCCACGTGGCCCTGGAGCGGAAAAACTACGGCTATGGGGAACAGTGCCGCACGGAGGGGGAGTTGACGGCCCGCATCCGGGGGATGTACGAGGATATGGTGCTGCCCTCCATCCCCAACGGCCTGTGCGGGTGCGTCTACACCCAGCTCAGCGACGTGGAGGGGGAGACCAACGGGCTGTACACCTATGACCGGGCGGTGCGCAAAGCGGACCAGGAGGTTATGCTGGACATTGCCGCCCGGGTGGGGGAGGCGCTGGCCCGGGCGGTGGAAAACGGTTGACACCGGGGCAAATCATGCTATACTGTTACGGTGAAAGCGCGACAGCGCATGTCAGAATAAGGAGTGTTTCATCATGGATAAAAAGGTTTCCCGGCTGCTGAACGAACAGATCAATAAGGAGCTGTATTCCGCCTACCTGTACCTGGACATGGCTAACTTCTACAGTGCCAAGGGGCTGGATGGCTTCGCCAACTGGTATGAGATCCAGGCCAAGGAGGAGCAGGACCACGCCATGCTCATGTACCGCTACCTCCACAACAACAGCCAGACCGTCACCCTGGAGGCGGTGGCCAAGCCGGACAAGGAGTTCCAGGGGCTGGCCGACCCGCTGAAGGCGGCCTATGAGCACGAGCAGTATGTCACCGGCCTCATCGGCGCCATCTACGCCGCCGCCCAGGAGGTCCACGACTACCGCACCGTCCAGTTCCTGGACTGGTTTGTGAAGGAGCAGGGGGAGGAGGAGAAGAACGCCTGCGACCTCATCACCAAAATGGAGCTGTTCGGCGGCGACGCCAAGGGGCTGTACATGCTCAACAGCGAGCTGGGCGCCCGGGTGTACTCCGCGCCGTCGCTGGTGCTGTAAGAAGCGCGGAGCGCCCGGGAGCAGGCGGCTAAGACGCGAAGCGGAGTGAACGGCTTTTCGGCCCAGCGGGCCGGAAAACGGCGCGCGCAGT
>CATABD010000106.1 GCA_949494735.1 uncultured Oscillospiraceae bacterium | reverse complement strand
CCGCCGATTGGGCGTGTTGACAATTTTCAAACAAGCCCTATTCGCCACGCGCGGCTTCACTCCGTCTCAAGCAAAACCCAGTCCCCCTTCGTGGGCCTTGGGCTTTTGCTTTCGCTGCGCTCCACCCGCGCTGCTCATGACGGCTCCGCGCTTCTCTCAAGGAAGTGACCCCAATGAACCGAAAAAACCTGGCCGCCGCCTTCCCCCACACCGTGCCGGTGCTCATGGGCTACCTGTCCATCGGGGTGGTGTTCGGCTGGATGCTGTCGGCGGCGGGCTTTGCTCCCGCCTGGGCAGCCGTTATGTCGTCCACCATCTATGCCGGCAGCGGACAATACCTGGGGGTGGAGCTGCTGGCCGGCGCCTCCCCCTTGGGGGACGCGGCCTTTCTGACCCTCATCATCAACTTCCGCCACCTGGTATACGGCCTGTCCATGCTGGAAAAGTTCCGGGGGATGGGCTGGCGGAAGCTGTACATGATTTTCTCCCTCACCGACGAAACCTATGCCCTGCTGGCCGGGGTGGAGGCCCCGCCGGGGGTAAACGGGAAAGACTTCTATTTCACCATCGCCGTGCTGGACCACCTCTATTGGATCGCAGGGTCCGTCATCGGCGCGGTGGCGGGGGCGCTCATCACCATCAACACCGAGGGCATTGATTTCGCCATGACCGCCCTGTTCCTGGTCATCGCCGTGGAGCAGTGGCAGTCCAGCGAACGCCACGCGCCGGTCTTCCTGGGCGCGGCGGGGACGCTGGCCTGCCTGCTTGTGTTTGGCCCGGACAACGGGCGCTTCCTCATCCCCGCGCTGGCCATTCTGGTGGCGGGCCTGCTTCTCATGCGTCCCAAGCTGGAGGGGCCGGAAGCACTGGCAAAGGGAGGCGGAGCATCATGACCACTATGCAGATTGCCGCCTTGGTGGCGGTAATGGCCGCCGTCACCTTCCTCACCCGGGCGCTGCCCTTCCTGCTGTTCGGCCGGGGCGGAGATCCACCCAAGGTAGTGCTCTACCTGGGCAGGTTCCTGCCCCCGGCGGTCATCGCCATGCTCATCGTTTACTGCTACCGCAATACCAGCTTCGCCGCCCCAGGCGGCTGGGCCCCCGGCCTCATTTCGGGGGCGGCGGTCGTCCTCCTCCACGTCTGGAAGAAAAACAACATGCTGTCCATTGTGGGGGGCACCATCCTCTATATGTTCCTGGTGCAGACGGTATTCTAACCGCCTGCGCCGGAGCTGCCGCCAAATTGCCTCTTGCAATTTGGCGGCAGTGTGTTAAAATGTACCCCGACAACTGAATACCAGTTGCGAAAAATGCAGCAGGCGGGGCGCTGACGCCCCGCCGGAAGAAAGGAAGAAGCAAAATGCCCAAGCTCAAGAAACGGGCCCTTTTGCTGCTGGCCGCACTTGCCATGCTGGCGGTTTCACTGTACGGATGCAGTACGGGAGACACGCAGCCCACCCCCCCTGCGGGCGTGAGCGACAGCGGGAGCGAGGCGTCCGCTGCACAATCGGGCGAGTTACCCAAAGGGAACTCAGTCACGGTAGGTATCGCACAGGATTTGAGCAACCTCGACCCCCAGCTGGCCGCCACGGCCGGCGTGCGCGAGGTGCTGTTCAACATCTTCGAGGGACTGGTGAAGGCCAGCCCCGACGGCTCCCTCACCGGGGCCGTCGCCAGTGACTATGAGATCTCTGCGGATGGCAGGACGTACACCTTCACCCTGCGGGAGGGCGTGACGTTCCACAACGGAGAGGCCGTCACCGTGGAGGATGTGGTCTATTCCCTGGAACGCTGCGCCGGATCGGAGAACGATGGAACGCCTCTGGTCTCGGCGTTTTCTAATGTCTCCAGGATCGAGGCTGTTGACGGCGGCCGCGTGGTGGTCGAGCTGGCCGAGCCCAGCACCGAGTTCATCAACGCCCTCACCTCCCCCGTCATCCCCAAGGATTCCGGCCCCACCATCACCCAGACCATGGTAGGCACGGGCCCCTTCCGCTTTGTCTCCTACACCCCCCAGGACAGCCTGGTGATGGAGCGGTACGACGGCTACTGGAACCGGGAAAAGGCCGCCAAGCTGGACCAGGTGACCTTCAAAATCATTCCCGACGTGAACTCCCTGGTCATCGGCCTGAAGGGGGAGACGCTGGACATGGTGGTCCACCTGCCCAACACCCTGCTGCCCGAGGTGGAAAAGGACTTCACCGTCCACCAGAACACCATGAACCTGGTCCAGGCGCTGTACCTGAACAACGCCGTGGAGCCCTTTGACGACCCCCTGGTCCGCCAGGCCATGTACTACGCCGTCAACGTGGACGAGATCATCGAGTTTGTGTGCAACGGCGCGGGGGTGGCCACCGGCACCAGCATGTACCCCGCGCAGGCCAAATACTTTATGCCCGAGCTGGCGGAGGCCTACCGGCAGGATGTGGAGAAGGCCAGGGAGCTGCTGGCCCAGGCGGGCTACCCCGACGGGTTCTCCATGACCATCACCGCCCCCTCCAACTACGCCCAGCACATGGACACCGCCCAGGTGCTCATCGAGCAGCTCAAGGCGGTGGGCATCACCGCCGAGCTGGTCCCCGTGGAGTGGCAGACCTGGGTGGACGACGTGTACCGGGGGCGGAACTACCAGTCCACGGTGTGCGGCATCGCCGCCGACGACATGACCGCCCGGGAGATGCTGGTGCGCTACATGGGCGACAACCGCAAGAACTTCATCAACTTCCAGAATGCGGAGTACGACCAGGTGATGGCCCAGGCCATGGCCTCCACCGACGACGGGGAACAGACCCGGCTCTACAAGCGGGCCCAGGAGATCCTCAATGAGCAGGCGGCCAGCCTGTGGATTCAGGATATGTGCGAGCTGGCGGTGACAAACCCGGCGCTGGACGGCTTCACCTTCTACCGCACCTATGTCATCGACATGTCCACCGTCTACTTCAAATAAACCACGGGAGGGCGGGATGGCCGCGGCCGTCCCGCCCCCTTTTTCAGAAAGGAGGGGGTATCGTGGGCAAAGCGGTACTGAAGCGGCTGGGGCTGCTGCTGGGCACCCTGCTGCTGGTGAGCGCGCTGGCTTTCGCGGCCTTTTCCGTCATACCCGGCGACCCCACCGGCGCCGTGCTGGGCATGGAGGCCACCGACGAGCAGATCGCCGCCTTCCGCGCCCAACAGGGGCTGGACCTGCCGGTATGGCAGCGGTATCTCAGCTGGCTGGCCGCCTTCCTCGGCGGCGATTTCGGCCAGTCCTATAAGTACGACATGACGGTGGCCCAGCTCGTCGCCCCCAAGGTGGGGGCCACCCTCACCCTGGCGGCCATCGCCTTTGTCCTAATCCTGCTCATCTCCCTGCCCCTGGGCCTCACCGCCGCCCGGCGGCCGGGGGGACTGGTGGACCGGGCGGTCACCGTGCTCACCCAAATCACCATGTCGGTGCCCAATTTCGTGATGGGCATCGGTCTGATGTACCTCTTCGCCCTGGTGCTGCGCTGGTTCCAGCCGGAGTACATCCCCCCGGAGCAGGGGCTGTGGCCCCACCTGCGCTTCATGGCCTTCCCCGCCCTGGCGGTGGCCCTGCCCAAAAGCGCCATGACGGTGAAGCTGCTGCGGGGCTCCATCCTGGGGGAGCTGGGCCAGGACTACATCCGCACCGCCTACAGCAAGGGCAACAGCCGGGGCTCCGCCCTGCGCAGGCACGTGCTGCGCAACGCCATGATCCCGGTGGTCACCTTCCTGGCCATGGCCATCGGCGACATCATGGCCGGCTCCATTGTGGTGGAGCAGGTGTTCGGCGTCCCCGGCCTGGGGCGGGTGCTCATCTCGTCCATCAACAACCGGGATTACCCGGTGGTCCAGGCCATCGTGGTGCTGCTGGCGGCGGCGGTGGTGGGGTGCAATTTCCTGGCCGACCTGCTCTACCGGGCGATGGACCCGCGGATTGAGAGGACATAGCCATGAGACAAAAAAACTGGTATCTCACCATCGGCACAATTTTGACCGCCTGTATGCTGGCCTTCACCGTTTTGGGCCTGTTCTGGACGCCCTATGCGCCCTCCGCCATGAGCGCCGCCGCCCGGAGCGCGCCCCCCTCCCCCGCCCACCTGTTCGGCTGCGACGCCTACGGGCGGGATATCTTCTCCCGCACCCTGGAGGGGGCGGGCTCCACCCTGACCATCGCCCTGGCGGTGCTGGCGGTGGGGGCGGCGTGCGGGCTGGCCGTCGGGGCCCTGTGCGGGTACTACGGCGGCCCCGCCGACGCGCTCATCATGCGGCTGTGCGACGCGGTGGCCGCCTTCCCCAGCGTACTGCTTGCCCTGGTGGTGCTGGCCCTCACCGGGCCGGGGAAGTATAACGTCATCGGGGCGCTGGGGGTGCTGTTTATCCCCAGCTTCGCCCGGCTGGTCCGGGGGGAGTACCTCAAGTACCGGGAGCGGGATTTCGTGCGCTCCGCCCGGCTCATGGGGGTGGGAAGCCTGCGGATTATCTTTGTCCACATCCTGCCCAACATCTGGCCCACCCTGCTGTCCGGGCTGGCCATCGGCTTCAACAACGCGGTGCTGGCGGAGGCGTCCATGAGCTATCTGGGCATCGGCGTCACCCCCACCGAGCCCAGCCTGGGCTACATGCTCAAGGACGCCCAGGGCTCGCTGTTCACCCTGCCCTGGTGCACCGCCTTCCCGGCGGCGGTGGTCATCCTGCTCATCCTGGGCGTGGGCCTGGTGGGCGAGGGCATCCGGGAGCGGATGGGGGTGGCGTCATGATGCTGGACGTGCGGGACCTGTCGGTGGTGTTCACCGACAGGGGCGCCCCCTTTGCCGCCGTGGACGGCTTCTCCCTCCAGATGGACCGGGGGGAGGTCGTGGGCATCGTGGGCGAGTCCGGCTCGGGCAAGTCCATGACCGCCCATGCCCTGATGGGCCTCATCCGCCGCAGCCAGGTGTCGGTGGCGGGCCGGGCCCTCTTTGAGGGGATCGACCTGCTCTCCCTGTCCCGGGAGGAGCTGCGGTACTACCAGGGCCGGGAGCTGTCCATCATCTTCCAGGAGCCCATGACCAGCCTGAACCCCACCATGCGCATCGGCAGGCAGGTGGAGGAATCGCTGCGCATCCACGAAAAGGGGCTGTCCCCGGCCCAGCGCCGCGCCCGCGCGCTGGACGCCATGGCCCTGGCCGGCCTGTCCGACCCCGAGGGGCTGTACCGGCAGTACCCCCACCAGCTGTCCGGTGGAATGCGCCAGCGGGTGATGATCGCCGCCGCCCTGGTGCTGCGCCCCCGCCTGCTCATCGCCGACGAGCCCACCACCGCCCTGGACGTGACCATACAGGCCCAGATCCTGGACACCCTGAAGGACATCAACCGCAAAGAGGGCGTGGCCATTTTGTTCATCTCCCATGACCTGGGGGTGGTGAAGGCCCTGTGCGGCCGGGTGGTGGTGATGAAGCAGGGAAGGATTGTGGAGTCGGGGCCGGTAGACCAGGTATTTTACCACCCCCGGGAGGAATACACCAAGCTGCTCCTCTCCTCCCGGCCCGCCCGGAAAAAGCTGAAAGGGGGCCAGGCGGATGGCTGAACCCATTGTGCGCATCTCCCGCCTCAGCAGCTGGTACGGGAGGGGGAAAGACCGCAGGCAGGTGCTGCGGGACGTGTCTTTGGAGCTGGCCCCCGGCCAGGCGCTGGGTATTGTGGGGGAGTCCGGGTCGGGCAAGTCCACCCTGGCCAAGTGCGTGCTGGGCATGGTGACGGACATCACCGGGACGCTGGAGGTGAACAGCCCCCGGCCCCAGATGGTGTTCCAGGACCCCTACGGTTCCCTCAACCCGGCCAAAACCGTGGGCTGGATTCTGGAGGAGCCCCTCCGGGCCGCCGGGGTCCGGGACAAGGCGCAGCGCCGCCAGAGGGTGCGGGACTTCCTGCCCCTGGTGGGGCTGGAGGAGGGGCATCTGGAGCGCAAGCCCGCCCAGCTGTCCGGCGGGCAGCGCCAGCGGGTGGCCATCGCCGCCGCCCTCATCCAAGGCAGCAAGCTCATTGTGCTGGACGAGCCGGTGTCCGCCCTGGACGTGACCCTCCAGGCCCAGATTCTCCGCCTGCTGGCCGATTTGAAGGAGGAGCTGGGGCTGTCCTACCTGTTCATCTCCCACGACCTGGCGGTGGTGTACCAGCTTTGCGCCCGGGTCGCGGTGATGACGGGGGGCGAAATTGTGGAGGCGGGGGACGTGGACGAGATCTACGACCACCCGAAGCACCCCTATACCAAAAAACTGCTGGCCGCCTCGCTGGCGCTGGACTAAAAAAGCCACGGCAAAAACCGCCCGGAGCGAAAACGCTCCGGGCGGTTTTTGGTGCAGCTTCCCGCTTTAAGGCCGGTCCAGCGCCTGGGCCACCCCCGCCATGGGGTTGGGGGAATACTCCTCCGCCCGGCCCTCGTCCACCGCCTTTGCCAGCGCCGGATCAATGGGCAGCTTGGCCAGCACCGGCAGGCCCAGCTCCGCCGCCAGCCCGTCGATGGTGCTGGGGCCGAACACGGGGTGCTCCCCGCCGCAGTCCGGGCAGCGGAAAAAGGAGTAGTTCTCCACAATGCCCAGCACGGGCACCTGGAGCATCTCCGCCATGTGCACCGCCTTGGTGACGATCATGCCCACCAGCGCCTGGGGGGCGGTGACGATGACCACCCCGTCCACCGGCAGGGACTGGAACACCGTCAGCGGCACGTCCCCCGTCCCGGGGGGCATGTCCACGAACAGGTAGTCCAGCTCGCCCCACACCACGTCGGTCCAGAACTGCTCCACCGCCCCGGCGATGACGGGGCCCCTCCACACCACCGGGTCGGTCTCGTGCTCGATGAGCAGGTTCAGGCTCATCAGCTTGATGCCCCCCTGGGTGACGGCGGGCAGGATGCCGTCCTCATCCCCCAGCGCCCGGCGGTGGATGTTGAACGCCTGGGGCACCGAGGGGCCGGTGATGTCCGCGTCCAGGATGCCCACCTTCTTCCCCCGGGCGGCCATGGCGGCGGCCAGGGTGCAGGCCACGGCGGACTTGCCCACGCCCCCCTTGCCGCTGGCCACGGCGATCACCTTTTTGATGTGGGAGTGGGGATTGGCCGGCTTGCGCAGGTCCTGGGGCTGGGCGCGCTCCCCGCAGCTCTCGCCGCAGGAGGAGCAGTCATGGGTGCACTCGCTCATTTTTGCAACATCTCCTTACCTTGCCCCGCATAAAATGTGGGGCAAAAATTTTTTCGGAAAATACCTTGACAGGCGAGGTATCTCGTGCTATATTAAGCACACAGAGTTACTTCATCTAATGAGGTATCTAGGCATGCCGGGTATCTCGCCAGTCAGCAACGCCCCACGAACAAGAAAGGAGGACGCCATGTCGATTTCAGCGGACACCCTGCGCGGCCACACGGACACCATTATTCTAGCACAATTGATGCGCGGGGACAACTACGGTTATGAGATCAACAAAAACATCTCGCAGCACACCCAAGGGGAGTATGGCTTCAAGGAGGCCACCCTATACACCGCCTTCAAGCGCCTGGAGCAGAGCGGCTTCATCGCCTCTTACTGGGGGGACGACGGCCCCGGGGCCCGCCGCCGGTACTACGCCATCACCGACGAGGGCCGCAGGCGCTGGGCCGAGGGCCGGCAGGAATGGGAAAACACCCGCGCGCTGCTCGACGCGCTTACTTCAGCAGAGGAGGACTGAACAATGGAAGACATCAAACGCAGATTTATGGATACGGTGGCCGCACGGCTGGCCGCCGCCCCCCAGTCCGCCGAGAAGGACGAGCTGGTGGAGGAGCTGGCCGACAACCTGTACCACCGCTTCCTGGACATGACCGGCGCGGGCATGGACGACGAGACCGCCTTCACCCGCTCCATGGACGACCTGGGCGACGTGGATGAGCTGCTGGCCTACCTAGGCGTGGAACCCAAAAAGGACAGTGCGGCCACCATCACCACCGAGGATGGCCAGACCCGCATTGAGCGCCCCGATGGCCGCACTGTGGTCATCAACCACAGCAGCGCCCATCCGCCCGTCATCATCAGCAGCTCCGGCGGGGAGCAGTCCCAGGAGCAGCCCGGCCCGGACGGGGCGCAGCCCCAGGACGGACCCCGCCAGGCCCCCCAGAGCGACCTGGACGCCATCCTGGCCGGGGTGCAGGAGGCGTGCAACGTGGCCATCGACCAGGCGAAGATCGCCATCCAGCAGGCAAAGGACGCCATCCAGCGCCGCACCACCGTGGACAAGGGCGACGGACACGTGCACGTGCGCTTCTACACCAACCCCGAGGACGCCGCCGCGCCCGAGCCTCCCGTCCCCCCCGAGCCCCCTGTGCCGCCCACGCCCCCCACGCCCCCCACGCCGCCCACGCCGCCCGCCGGCTGGGAGTTTGAGATGGAGGCGGACACCGACCAGGGCCGGTTCTTCGCCGGGGCGGGGCCCAAGCAGCAGCGGGACATTATCTACGGCTTTGGCTATGACAAGGCCAAGGGCGGCTTCTTCACCCAGTGGGGCGAGTGGAAGGGCGGCCCCCAGCCCGGCTCCGGCCCCCGTTTTGAAGGGCAGGACGCCTCCATGGAGGCCAACCAGGACGGCTCCTATTCCGTGGGCGCGCTCAAGGACCTGCGGGGCATCGTGGTGCAGACGGTGGCGGGCGACGTGACCATCCACGCCAACCAGGCCCCCGACGCCGGGGTGGTCATCGACGGCGACGTGGACGACCTGGACGTGACCTGCTCCGCCGACGGGGTGCTCACCATCCGGGAGGGGCGCACCGCCTCCTCCTCCTTCTTCTCCCGCCGGGGCTTTGGCTCCGCCGACGTGGAGCTCCACCTCCCCTGCCGCTTCTGGGAGCTGCTGAACATCGCCACCACCAGCGGCGACGTGGAGCTGTACGGCGAGGGGCTGGACGTGAACCAGCTGGCCGTCAACACCGCCAGCGGCGACCTGAACTGCCACCTGCGCGCCTGCAAGGAGCTGCGCTTCCACTCCGCCAGCGGTGATCTGGAGCTGTTCGGCGACTGCGCCGACCTCCACGCCGACACCATGAGCGGCGACATCACCCTCCATGGCCAGGTGGACGACGCCATGGTCAAAACCGCCAGCGGCGACATTGAGACCGACGGCGCGGTGGCCCGCTTCCTGGGGAAATCCATGAGCGGCGACCTCCATGTGGAGAGCTCCAGGCAGCCCCAGGTGATGGAGCTGTCCACCAAGTCGGGGGACTGCCAGGCCCGCATCCCGGACGCCGGCCCCTTCACCCTGCACTACAAGACCGTCAGCGGCGAGACGGACTTCGCCTTCCCCTTCCGCTATCAGGGCGGCGCCGCCGTCTACGGCGACGGCTCCGGCCCCTGCTACTCCATGACCACCGTCAGCGGCGATTTGTCGCTGGAGCGGTACTGACCTTGAGGGAGGAATTGTCATGAGCCGATTTCGCTATCCTGACTGTCCGGGCGGAGCAGCCTGCTCCGCCCGCCGGGAGGGCAGGGGTATATGCTACTACTGCCAGCCCGGCGCCCCCTTCGCCCTGCGGCCCGGCGCGGGATGCGCCGGCCTTGACCGGCTGCTCTTAGGCCGTCTATGAATGGAAAGTCCAGTGGTATGAAGTCAAGGGTGATTGAAGGAAAAATTCAGAGGAAAA
>CATABD010000105.1 GCA_949494735.1 uncultured Oscillospiraceae bacterium | reverse complement strand
CCGCCATCATCGCCGACGAGGCGGCCATCGGCATGGTCAACCAGAAGACCACCGCCGTGCGCCTCATACCCGCCCCCGGCAAGGGGGTGGGGGACGTGGTGGAGTTCGGCGGCCTGCTGGGTTCCGCCCCCGTGATGCCCTGCCACACCGGCAGCGCGGAGGACTTCGTGGCCCGGGGCGGGCGGATTCCTGCGCCCTTACACAGCCTCAAAAACTAAAGCAAGCCCCCGGCGCTGCCGGGGGCTTGCTTTTTCACTGCGCCGTATTCAGGCCGTAGTATTCGATGAGCCGTTTCACCGCGTCCAGCGCCTTGGACGGCTCCACCCACAGGTCGGGGAGGTAGCCCACGCCGTCCAGGTTTTCGCCGGCGCCGTGCAGCGCGAGGCCGGTTCCAAAGTAGCAGCGCAGTCCTGAGTGGGGGAGAAAGAAGCCCCAGTTATTGGGCGTAAGGGAACAGCCCGTGGTAGGCCCACCTACGAGAAGGGTGTCCGCCGCCGTTTGGAAGATTTCAACCAGTGATTCCCCTGAGGAGGCCACCCCCTTGTCCTGGAGAACGAAAACGGGGCCCGTGCGTTCCACCCACGCCCCGGTCTGTAGATAGACGCGGTAAGTACCCATGCGGTCAACGGGGTAGAAATTGTATATATGGCAGGAGAGCTGGCTGTACCGGTAGGAGAAGCCCCCCGGGTATCGGGCCCGGTTCCCGGCCCAGCCCTGGAACCAGTTCCTGATATAGCTGTCGTCGCCGCCGCCGTTTCCCCGCACGTCGAAAATGAGCAGGGGACCGCCCGCGTACTCCCCGCCGCAGGCAGCCAGCTTCTCAAGCACCTCCTCCCGTTCAGGGATGATCGGGCCGGTAGCGCCGTCTCGGGCGGACATACTCCGGGAGACGAGGATGGGAACGCCTTTCCACTCCGATTCGTCGAAAATCTGCGCCTGCCAGTTTAGGGAGAGCCGGCCCGCCCGCCGCCAAAGAAGCGCGCGCCCGTCCAGCCTGGACGGCAGGTCGCCGCCGTCGTGGCTCATGGCGGCGTACCAGTAACAGATGCGCCCGTCCGGGCCGATGGTGGGCTTGAGGTAGCCGGGATCTTCCACCCCGTCCAGGCTGTCCAGATAGACGCCGGGTACGTAGTACATGTACTGGATGTGGGGGATGCCCATGGCATAGTTCCCCAGGGTGAAGTGCCCGTCCACCAGCACCGGGTAAAGATGGCGGTAGAGCACGTCGTTCAAATCCTGGACGGTGGGGGCCTCCATGGCGGCCAGTTCCTCCCGCACCGCGTCCCGGATGGGGAAGAAGGTCTCGTCCCCGCCGAAGTAGTAATAGGCACCGTAGGTGGTCTGGAGGAGGGTGAAGAAAGTGTCCGCGTCGGAGAGCAGACCGTCTTTGGTCAGGTTTTCCTCCGGGCCGTGCTGGGTGGTGAGCCGCTCCAGCTCCGCCTCGGTGAAGGTTTGGTTCTGTTCGTAAAAGTCCGGGGTGTAGGGGGAGATGTCAATGGGTTCCTCCTGCTCAATGACCGCCCTCCGCCGGGCGTTCACCCCGTCCAGAAACTCGCGGAAGTCCACCGGCTCCGGGGTGGGCTCCGGCGTGGGGGTGGGGCTTGCCGTGGCCGTGGGAAGAGGCGCAGGGGTGGAGGTAGGGGCCTCCGCCGACGGAGCGCAGCCCGCCAGAAGGGTCAGGGCCAGAAGCAGGGACAGCAGGGCGCGTTTTTTCATGGTAGTCACCTTTCTTTCTCATCTGCGTCGGGAGCGTCCACTTGGCTCCAGTGCGCACTCTAATATGAATATGCAAACTATATTATACTTTTAATAGTATTGTAGCACACTGGCTTCCGCCGCGCAAGAGGCAATCCCATGCGGCACAGCAAAAAGCCCCCGGAATTTTTCCGGGGGCTTCGCTCTATACAGGTTTGCCGGGGTCTTGATCCGCCCAAAGGGTGGAGAAGTAGTCATAGTACGGCATGAGGAAGGAGAAGCCCTCCACCAGCCGGTCCGCCAGGGAGGGGGTGTAGAGCGCCTCGCTCAGCTCCTCCTCGTGGCCCACCGACAGGGACTTTTTGTTATACCAATCCGCCAGCCTGGGCTCGGCGCAGGGCTTTTTCCGGCTGTACTCCGGGCCGTCCAGGGTAAATTCCTCCTGTCTGGCCAGCCTGTTGTGGAGCTTCAGCAGGGGCCTGGGGTCTGCGTCGATGCGGGCGCGGTGCTTTCCCATCACCGACGCCTGGGCGCACCAAAAGCCCATGCCGTAGCTCCAGCCCTCCGGGGCCAGCTCAAACCAGAATACCGGGTGGTCGCCGCCGGACTCGCTGCCGAAGCGGAACAGGGACAGCCACAAATGGTCCTTATAGGGCCCCCGGCCGAACAGCCGCCGGGCGTCCCGGTAGATGCGGGAGATTTTCAGGTTCAGCCCGCTCTTGGGAAAGCGGTCCAGCAATTCGGCCTGGACCTGCCCTCCCAGCTCCTTCATGGGGTTGAGAAAATAGGTCTGATAATCGGACTTGTGGGCCTCAAACCAGCCCCGCTCGTTGTTGAAGCGGATGCCCCACATGAAGTCCACCGTTTCCTTGGAAAAACCTTCAAACACAGCTCAGCCCTCCCATGGGTCCTGGACAGGGTTATCCCCGCCCTCCGGCGTGTTCTCCGGGGTGGGGACGGGATCCACATAGGCGGGAAATGTGGGCTCCGGCGGGAAACTGGGGTCCAAACTGGGAATCCCCCAGGGGTCAGTGGGGCCCGGATCCATGCTGGGAATCCCCCAGGGGTCGGTGGGGCCTGGGTCCATGCTGGGCCCTGGCTCCGGAGTGGGGATGGGCTCGATGGTGGGCGGAACCTCCGGGGCGGGCTCCACGCTGGGTTGGCCGCCGGGATCAACAGCGGAACCCCAGGGGCCCTCGTCGGCGGGGTTGTAGAGAATTTTCTTATCCCGCTTGGCGTAGCGGCTGTGGTTTTCGTAGGTGCGGGAGATCAGGTTGTCGTTGGCGTCGTACACGCAGCGGTACACATCCACCTCGTAGCCGGTGTAGGGGGTCACATCCACCTTGGTGGTGCCCCGCTCGATGGTCTCGTCCGGCTCGTAAACGGTGGTCCAGGGGGTGGAGGAGAGGGTATAGCGCTCGGTTTTCACATAAATGCCCTCGGGGTTGCTGCCGTAGAACTGGACGGTGAGCTTCCCCCAGGCATTGCCCTCGGTGTAGGCCACAATTTTGATGGGGAAGCCGGTGTTGTTGCGGAACTTGAAGTCCAGGGAGGGGTAGAAGATTGTGGCATCCAGCCCGTTGGCAATATAACCGGTGGAGAAGGCGTGGCACGCCCGCTTGACAATCTCCAGGTTGGAGTACACCGCGCAGTAGTACAGGGAAGAGGACACCTGGCATACGCCGCCCCCGTCCATAGGGACAGTCTGGCCGTTCTGGTAGCCGGTGCTGGTCTTATAGCCGTTGCGGGCGCTGGGGTCGCCGATGGTGTCGATATAGGAGAACACCTCGCCGGGCTGGATCACCTTGCCGTTACAGAATTCGGCGGCCCGGTTTACGTTGAAGGAGCGGTTGGCCACCCCGTCCATATTGGTGGTGACGGAGGCCAGCAGGTCTTTATAGAACATGGACTCGTCGGGGTTGGTGCCCGGCGGGGTGTATTCCAGGGGGATAGTGCAACTCTCACCGGGGGCGGTCTGGTCCAGAATAGCCTGGGCCTCCTCGGCGTTGACAGACAGGCCGATGACCGCCGGGGTGAGCTTGCCCTCCTCGTCTACGCCGGGGGCTTTGGGCTCCACGTGGATGAGCTCGTGGAGCACCTGCCCGCTCAGCTCCGCGCCGGGCAGCGTCTCGGGCTCCACCCGCAGCTCCCGTTCCCCCTGGGCCAGCGCCTCTTCCACCTGGGTCAGCAGGGCGTCGGCGTCCAGCTTCTGCCCGTCGGTGCCGGGGGTGACGGTGACCGATTCCTCCCCCATCTCATAGGTGAAGTCAACCGGGGGCACATACAGCTCATCGGCCACCGCCTGGACCATCCGCCGGGCCTGCTCCTCCCCCTCCGGGGTGAAGGCGGCGGCGGATATGGACAGGGTGTTCGGCTCGTCGGCCAGCCCCAGCCACAGCGCGCCCAGCTTCCAGAAGGGCGTATTTTCCTTGGCGGTAAAGCCCACGTCCACCGCGGCCTCGGGGGAGCAGTCCATCAGCTCACCGGTGAACTCCAGCCGCCGCCCCTCGCCGTACAGCAGGGTGAGCTTGCGGGTATCCAGCCGCTGGTCCATCTCCTGGCTGACTACGGACAGCGCGTCCTCCCGGGTGAGTTTGCCCAGCTCGGCCACCGTCTCGCCCCGGTCATCCACCGCCACCGCCCCGGGCAGCAGCTGGCCGTTATCCCGAACCCAGGCGCACAGGCCAAACCACCCGCCGGCCGCCACGGCCAGCAGGGCAACCGCCGCGATGCCGGCGACCAGCGCCACGGGAATGCCTTTTTTCGGTGTGGATTCTTCCATACGCTGCAAACCTCCTACCTGCAAACATAATCTAAAACATTTTACCACTATATCCTGAATTGGGCAAGGAAAAGTATGCGGAAAAAAGGTTACAATCTGGTATCAATCCTGTGGAAAAGTATGGACACGCTCGAAATTTGCGGGGAAAAACCGCCTATCAGCATGTTGACAGGCGGTTTTGACGCGGGTTGCGGGCCGTTCAGCCCTTGTGGCTCTCCACAATTGCGCCGCTGCGGAAGGCGGCCACCAGATCGACCAGCTCGTCGATCTGCCCCTGGAGCTTCCGGCCGATGTCCGTCTGGAGGATCATGGCCCGGCTCTCCAGCCGCTCGAACACCTGGGTGGTGGAGGCAATGTCGTAATTTTTGCGGATGGCGGCGGCCCTGCCCACAAAGGGTTCATGGGCCACCAGCCGGAAACAGGCGGAGTTGTAGATCAAGGTGTACCCGGCGATGCCGGTGGTTTTCTGGTATGCCTTGCAGAACCCGCCGTCAATGACCACCAGCCTGCCGCCCCCCTTCACGGGGCTCTCCCCCTTCTTGGACTTCACCGGCACGTGGCCGTTGATGATGTGGCAGTGGGGACCCTCCAGGCCGAACTCCTTCAAAATGCCCTCGCACACCGCCGGGTCGTTATACAGCGTGTAGTAGGCGTTTTTGGGCTCGGTGTGGGTGGCCGCGTCGGCGATGAACCGGCGCTCGAAGGTGGTCATGCGATCCCTGCCGAAGATGGGGGAGTTGCGCCCTGCCCACAGCCACCACAAAAAGTCCATCCCCTGCTGCCGCTCCGGGGAGGCGGGCTTGCTGTAGTAGGCCCGGCGGGCCACCCGGTCGGCGTAGTCCAAAAACGCCTTGCCGCTCAGGCGGTCGCAGCCCTGGCCGATGGAGAACTCCATGAGCGAACCGTCCTCCTCCATGGGGATGCAGCCGTGGAAGAGCAGGTTCCCGTTGTAGATGCGGTACAGGCTGCCCTTGGAGTAGAGGAAACGGACGTGGCGCTGGAGCTTCTCGCTGTGCCGGAAGGACCGGGTGAGGGTGTTGATGAGGGTGTCCTCCTCCGGGGTGAGGGCGTAGGGGTCGGCGGGATCCACGGTGGGAAAGTCGGTGTCCAGCATGGGATAGCTTGCCCCGCCGATGGACACGGTTTTGGAATCGTAATCAATCTTATCCAGCAGCAGCCGGTCGTCCATGCCAAAGGCGGGGTTGCGGCGGATCTTCTGCCCCTCCAGCTTGAACAGGATCATGGAGATGGCCTTGTGCATCCGGGCGCACAATAGCTTGTCCCGGTCGGTGACGCTGTCCTCGTCCTCCTTGGCGATCTTCACCTCGAAGCAGCTGATATCGCACTTGCGGTAAAATTCATCGGCAAACACCGACAGGGGCCGCAGGGAGATGCCGTAGCCGGTCTCGATGACCTCCAGGTTATTATACCGCAGGGAGTTGGCCAGCACGGTGGCCACCAGGGTGCGGGAGCCGGAGGCCGCCCCCATCCACAGGATATCGTGGTTGCCCCACTGTATGTCCACGCTGTGGTAGGCCATCAGGCTGTCCATGATGACGTCGGCGCCGGGGCCCCGGTCAAAGATGTCCCCCACCAGGTGGAGGTGGTCCACCGCCAGGCGCTTGATGAGCTCGCACAGCTGGATCAGGAAATTGGACGCCCGGTCCAGGTCGATGATGGTGTTGATGATGTTTTCATAGTAATCCCGCTTGTCCGCCTCATTTTTCTCGTAGTGGGTGTGGATCAGCTCGTCGATGATATAGGCGTACTCCGGCGGCATGGCCTTGCGCACCTTGGACCGGGTGTACTTGGCGCTGACCAGGCAGCACAGGTCGATGAGCCGGTGGAAGGTGATGCGGTACCATTCCCGCATATCGTCGCACTCCCGCTCGATCTCCTCCAGCTTCTCCTCGGGGTAGTAGATGAGGGTGGCCAGCTGGTCCCGGTCGGAGCGGGGGACAGTGGAGCCCAGCAGCTCGTCGATCTTCACCCGCACCACGCCGGAGGCGGAGTTGAGGATGTGTTGGAAGGCCTCGTACTCCCCGTGGACGTCGGACAGGAAGTGTTCGGTGCCCTTGGGAAGGTTCTGGATGGCCCGCAGGTTGATGATCTCGGTACAGGCGGCCTGGACATTGGGATAGTGCCGGGCCAGCAGCCTCAGGTACTCCAGCCGCTCGGGGGGAAAGGTCACGGTGGGCTTCATGGCGCGTCCTCCTTTAAGTGGATATTTTTGTCTGTCCCTATTATGCCATAGATCCGCAAAAAAGAAAAGAGGAAAAGGCGCAGAAACGAAAAAATTTCCGTCTCTGCGCCCGTTTTTTGTTAAAATTGTGTCAAATCGTGGACGTAAGCTCCACTCCTCTGCTGCCGTCTGCGGCGAAAGCCCGCCCATTCCGCTGTGTCTCCTCTTCCCCGCGGCCCGGTCAGAGCAGGTAGTTGTTTTCCCGGCCGGCCACCTGGAGGGCCTTCAGCTTGTAGGTGGCGAAGCCCTCCGTCACCAGCGGCTCCCGCCGGCACAGCTCCTCCGCCTCCTCATAGCTGCCCGCCCGCAGGATGTACATCCCCGCCACACCGGGATAGCCCTTGAACACGCCGCAAAGCTCCAAATGGCCCTCGTCGTCCAGAGCCCTGATGTTGGCCACATGCCGCTCCACGGCGGCCTTGGTCAGCCGGTTATAGGTCTTGGTCTTTTCAATGAACATCACATACAGCCATTTTTCCATAAAATCCTTCTCCTTTTTGAAATGGTTGCGATATCCCCTGCGCTCCTCCGCCGCCTGCCCGCCCCACATGGCCGGAAGGAACGCCTTGCGGACCCCCTATATCTCCCTGCGGCCTTCCATGGCGCGCATCAGGGTGGCGTCGTCGGCGAACTCCAGGTGGCTGCCCACCGGGATGCCGTAGGCCAGCCGGGTGGTCTTGACCCCGAAGGGCTTGAGCAGCCGGGACAGGTACATGGCGGTGGTCTCCCCCTCGGTATCCGGGTTGGTGGCCATGACGGCCTCCTCAATCTCCCCGGAGGCCGCCCGCTCCACCAGCTGCTGGATGCGCAGGTCGTCCGGGCCCACGTGGTTCATGGGGGAGATGACGCCGTGCAGCACATGGTACACCCCCCGGTACTCCCGGGAGCGCTCCATGGCCACCACGTCCTTGGGGTCGGCCACCACGCACACCAGGGAATGGTCCCGCTTGGAGGAGGCGCACAGGGGGCACTCCCCCTCCCCGTCGGTGAGGTTCTGGCACACCGGGCAGCAGCCGATGCTCTTTTTCGCGTCCAGCAGGGCGGCGGCGAAGTCCCGGGCGGTCTGCTCGGGCTGGTCCAGGATGTAAAAGGCCAGCCGCTGGGCGCTCTTGCGGCCCACGCCGGGCAGCTTGGCGAACTGCTCCACTAAATTTTCCAGGGCGGCGGGAAAGTAGTCCATGTCCATGTCTCCTATCGTTTTCTCTGTTTCCGCGCAACCAATGGGCACGTGGCCGGGTCGCTTGCCCTCACGCCTCCCGCCGCAGGGCCGCGATGGCCGCCTCCGGGTCCTCCGCGCCGTACACCGCCGAGCCCGCCACCAGCACCGTGGCCCCGGCCTCAATGACGGTTTTGGCGTTGGCGGGGCCCACCCCGCCGTCCACCTCCAGCTCACAGGCGGGGTTGTAGCGGTCGATAAGTGCGCGCACCTCCCGGATGGTGGAAAGCTGGTCTTCCATAAACTTCTGCCCGCCGAAGCCCGGCTCCACCGTCATCACCAGCACCATGTCCAGCCCCTCCAGATAGGGCAGCACGGCCCGGGCCGACGTGATGGGCCGCAGGGCCACGGCTTTCTTCACCCCGTTGGCCCCCATGGCCCGGAGGGCGTCGGCGATGCGGGCGGGGTGGTCGGCCTCCAGGTGGACGGACAGCAGATCCGCCCCGGCCTTGGCGAACTGCTCAATATACCGGGCGGGCTTGTCGATCATCAGGTGCACGTCCAAAAACATGTCCGTATGCCTTCGGATGGACTCCACCACCGGCACGCCGATGGTGATGTTGGGGACGAACATGCCGTCCATCACATCCACATGGAGCCAGTCGGCGGCGTACACCCGGCCTATGTCCCGCTCCAAATTGCAAAAATCCGCCGAGAGGATGGAAGGGGCGATCTTAACCATAATTTTTCCCTCGTTTCCCGAAATATCCGCTTTGGGGACAGGCCCGGGCCGGGCCGGAGGGCGGCGCGCCCGCCGCCCTGCCGCATAGGATAGAGCACGCGGAGGTCGCCGCCGGAGCCGGCTGGGCGGTTCCCCCACGCCCCCGCTCGCGCCCGGCTGTCTCTCCGGCCGGCGCGCCGCACCTGAATACCCCCCGCCGCCCTGTGCGGCGGGGGGAGTTGTAATGTCCGGGCAGGCCCGCAGGGGGCGCGCAGCCGGAGGAGGCTTTGCCTTTCCCGGCGGAATTATCCCGTGATGGTGCCGCTGGGCGGCACCTCCCGCACCTGATAGCCGGCCTGGCGCAGGGCGTCCATGATTTCCGCTTTGTGGGACAGGCCGAAGGCCTCCATGGTCACCTTCAGCTCCACCCCCGCCTGGCGGTTGATGTTGACAAACTGGTTGTGGTCCAGCTTGATGATATTGCCGTTGAGCCCGGCCACCAGGCCGGCGATGCGCAGCAGCTCGCCGGGCCGGTCGGGCAGCTGCACCGAGAAGGTGAAGATCCGTCCCCGGTTGATGAGCCCGTGCTGCACCAGCGACGAGATGGTGATCACGTCCATATTGCCGCCGGACAGCACGCTCACCACATTGCAGTCCCGGCAGTCCAGGTGCTTGAGGGCCGCGATGGTGAGCAGCCCCGCGTTCTCCACCACCATTTTGTGCTTCTCCATCACGTCCAAAAAGGCGTCCACCAGCTCGCCGTCGTCGATGGTGATGATGCCGTCCAGGTTCCTCTGGATGTAGGGGAACACCTGGTCGCCGGGGGTCTTGACCGCCACGCCGTCGGCGATGGTGGTCACCTGGTCCAGCGTCACCACGCGGCCCGCCTCCAGGCTGGCCTTCATGGACGCCGCCCCCGAGGGCTCCACCCCGATCACCTTCACCGAGGGGTTGAGCAGCTTGGCCAGGGTGGACACCCCCGCCGCCAGCCCGCCGCCCCCCACCGGGACCAGGATCACGTCCACATCGGGCAGGTCCTTGAAAATCTCATAGGCGATGGTGCCCTGGCCGGTGGACACGGTGAGGTCGTTGAAGGGGTGGACGTAGGT
>CATABD010000104.1 GCA_949494735.1 uncultured Oscillospiraceae bacterium | reverse complement strand
CGAGGCGGGCGGGCGCTTCCTTTTTACAAAATTGATTTTGGAGGTAACGACAAATGGCAATTACTGCTCAGGATGTGAAGGCCCTGCGGGAGATGACCGGCGTGGGCATGATGGACTGCAAGAAGGCACTGGCCGCCTCCGACGGCGACATGGACAAGGCTGTCGAGTGGCTGCGCGAGAAAGGTCTGGCCGCTTCCGCCAAGAAGGCCGGCCGTATCGCCGCCGAGGGTATGGCCTACGCCTGTGTCATTGACGGCACCGGCGTTGTTGTCGAGGTCAACGCCGAGACCGACTTTGTTGGCAAAAACGAGAAGTTTGTGGACTTCGTCAAGGGCGTGGCCGCCACCGTTGCCGCCTGCGCCCCCGCCGATATGGACGCGCTGATGGAGTGCAAGTACAACGGCACCGATCTGACCGTCACCCAGCAGCAGCAGGAAATGGTGCTGGTCATCGGCGAGAACATCAAGGTCCGCCGCTTCGCCCGCTTTGCCGATGGCGTATCCGTCCCTTATATCCACGCCGGCGGCAAAATCGGCGTACTGGTCAACCTGGAAGTTACCGGCGGCATTGACGCCACTGAGATCGGTAAGGACATGGCCATGCAGATCGCTGCCTTGAACCCCCGCTTCTTGGACAAGGGCCAGGTCACCCAGGAGGTTCTGGACGAGGAGAAGAAAATCCTCCTGGCCCAGATGGACAACGACCCCAAGATGGCCAGCAAGCCCGCCCAGGTCAAAGAAAAGATCGTGGCCGGCAAGCTCAACAAGTTCTACGCCGAAAACTGCCTGCTCCAGCAGACCTTTGTGAAGAACAACGAGGTCACCGTGGAACAGTATATGAACGATGCCGCCAAGAAGCTGGGCGGTTCCATCACCCTGAAGGACGCTGTGCGGTTTGAGAAGGGTGAAGGTATCGAAAAGAAGCAGGAAAACTTTGCCGAGGAGATCGCCAAACTGGCACAGTAATCCCGTTTTCCAAAAAAACACAGCTGGGGCGGTATGCATATGCGTATCGCCCCCTCTTTTTTGCAAGCACCCCGAAGTCCTTTGGGATGGACTTCGGGGTGCTTTTCTGTACGGTAGTATTCCTTTACAGTTCTTTCCGTATTCGGTTCAGCGCGTTTTTCTCCAACCGGGATACCTGAGCCTGGGATATGCCCACCTCGGCAGATACCTCCATCTGGGTCTTCCCCTGAAAAAAACGCAGGGCCAGGATCCGCCGCTCCCGCTCATCCAGTTTGCTGATCGCGTCCCCCAACGCGATGTGCTCCAGCCACGCCTCATCGGTGTTCTTTTTATCCTTTACCTGATCCATAACGCATACCGTGTCCCCGCCGTCGGAGTATACCGGCTCAAACAGGGATACCGGGTCTACCACTGCATCCAAAGCCATCACCACATCCTCCCGGCGCAGCTCCAGTATTTTAGCAATTTCATCCACCGTAGGCTCCTTCTGGTGCTCCGCCATATACTTTTCCTTTGCCTGAAGCACCCGGTAAGCTGTGTCCCGCACCGACCTGGATACCCGGATGGCGCTGTTGTCCCGAAGATAGCGCCGGATCTCCCCTACGATCATTGGCACGCCGTAGGTTGAAAAACGTACATCCATCTCAATATTGAAGTTGTCAATGGCCTTGATGAGGCCAATGCAGCCCACTTGAAACAGGTCGTCCACATTCTCCCCCCTGCCGGCAAACTTTTGGATCACAGACAGCACCAGCCGCAAGTTGCCGGAGATAAGTTCCTCCCGGGCCCCCATGTCCCCCGCCCTGGCCCGGCGCAGCAGCTCCATGCTCTCCTCACTCTTCAGCACCTTCAGCTTGGCCGTATTGACCCCGCAGATCTCCACCTTGCCCTGCACCGTGAACACCTCGCTCGGAATTGATTCAAAGTCAGTATTTCCGATGGGCGCTCATTCATACTGTTGCAGGGCAGGCTATATTTTTTATCGTCAGACGGCTTTCGATGGAATTTTTCCCATACTTTTTCTTGAGAGAAAAAGTATGCAAAAAGGGCTCAAATGCGCTACGTAAATTTTCTGTTTTGGACAAGTTTTCCGTTGGCCGCCGACCGCTCACATCATCCGAAGGATTTCCTTCTTTAAACGGTCAATGATCCGCTTTTCCAGTCGGGATATATAGGATTGGCTGATGCCCAGCTGGTCGGCCACCTCCTTCTGGGTTCGTTCCCGGCGGCCATCCAGACCGAAGCGCAGAGTGATGATGGTGCGCTCCCGCTCCGACAGCTTTGTGATGGCCGTAAAGAGCAGATCCCGGTCTACGTCGTCCTCCAAAGGTTTTTCAATGCTGTCCCCCTCAGTGCCCAGCACATCGGAGAGCAGCAGCTCATTGCCGTCCCAGTCTGTGTTCAGCGGCTCATCCAGGGACACCTCTCCCCGCCGGTTGGCGTTTTTCCGCAAATGCATGAGGATTTCGTTCTCAATGCACCGGGAGGCATAGGTGGCCAGCTTGATATTTTTTGCGGGCTTATAGGTCTCCACCGCTTTGATAAGTCCGATGGTTCCGATAGAAATCAGATCCTCAATGCCCACCCCGGTGTTCTCAAACCGCCGGGCAATGTATACCACCAGCCGCAGGTTGTGCTCAATCAGCCGGGAACGGGCTGGCAGGCGGGTGTCCTCGCCCTCCAGTTCCTCCAGAAGCCTCCCCTCTTCCTCCCGCGTCAGGGGAGCGGGCAGGGTATCGCTGCCGCCGATGTAATGGATCGAACCGTAAAGCGAGATGCCAAGCCGGGCAAACAGGCGGCACAACCGCAGATATGTATCGTTTAAAAGCACGCTAAACTCCTCCAATCAATGCCTGATACCCTCTGCCGTCATCCAGTGGCGTGGGGGACAGCGCCACCAGCAGCCTGCCCATTTCCTTCCCATCCACCGTCACCTGCCTGGAGCGCAGGGCCAGCAGCATTCCGCATTCCACCCCCACCGCCCGGTAGGGGATTAACCTGGCCTGCCGGGAACCGGCTGCATGGCAGCGCTCCACTGATCGGATAGGGTCGGTGGGGTCGGCCCACTCGGGCAGAGCTCCAGCCAGGGACCGGCAGTACGCCACCACCACCGGGCGGTTGTCCGCAGGATCGGTCACAGTGTGGCCCGTGTCCCGCAGGGCGGTCACATCCACCGTCTGCTCCCCCAAAGTGATTTTCAAACTTGTCAGCTTTCCCCCATGCTGCCCCACCCGGCGGAAAAACAGGGAGAGCACAAAATAACACACGGCAAAGGACAGCAGCAGCAGCCGGATGTCAACCGGCGTATAGAGTACCCCATACTCCAGCGTCAGCGACGCGCTGCCCAGCAGCTCCAATCCCAGCACTGCCCCTGCCAAGGCGGCAGACGCGCCAAAAAACAGCACCGTTATCCGCAAAAAATGCCGCTCTTTGCCGTAAGCCGCAAGGGCCATCAGCACACCCGAAGCCAGCTTGCACGGCCATGCGGCCAGCCAATCCAGACCGGGCAAAAAGATAAGCGCTGCATACAGCGCCCCCGCCGCCGCCCCAAGCCCGATCCGCCAGCGGATCAGCGCCGCCCCCGCCATGCGGCCCGCCGCCAGCAGAAGCAGATAGTTGGCGATCAGGTTCAGCAAAAACAGCAGGTCTATGTACACAACCGTCACCGGGCGGGCCTCCTCTCTGTCGGTCTATCCAAAATTATAGTCTTGTACAGCATCAAAAAAAGCCGAAGCAAGTCCAAAGGATAAAAAAATGGCCCGCCGGTCTTACCCGGCGGGCCCCCGTTTTCATGAAACCATTTCACAAAGCGCCTGTACCAGCGCGTCCATCTCTTCATCGGTGCCGACGCTGATGCGAAGCCAATCCCGGATATCCGGCCGGTTCCACCAGCGCACCAAAATCCCCCGTTCCCGCAGGCCGTCCAACAGCGCCTTGCCGCTGCGGGCCGGATAACTGCAAAACAGAAAATTTGCTTGGGATGGAAGCACAGTAAAGCCAATTTCCTTTAGTGTTTTCTCTGTCTTCTCTCTGGTTTTTATCACCCGGCGGCGAATAGCCTGAAAGTAATCCTCGTCTCTCACGGCCGCCGCTGCCCCCGCCTGGGCCAGCCTGTCCACTGTGTACGAGTTGACAGAATCCCGCACACAGCGCAGGCCGTCGATCAGTCCGGGGCTGCCCATGGCCCAGCCTACCCGGAGCCCTGCCAGCGCCCGGGATTTGGAGCTGGTCTGTACCACCAGCAAGTTAGGGTAACGGCCGATAAGCCCTACGGCGCTGTCCGCGCCAAAGTCGATATACGCCTCGTCCACGATGACTGCCACATTCGGGTTGGCGGCAAGCACCCGTTCCACCACATCCAGTCCCACGGCGATCCCCGTAGGGGCGTTGGGGTTTGCCAATACCACCCCGCCGTTTTCACCACACAGAAGGTCAACTTGAACAGAAAAGTTCGGATTCATAGGAACTTCCCGGTATTTCAGTCCAAAGAAATTGGCGTACACGGGGTAAAAGCTGTAGGTGATGCTGGGGAAGACCACCTCCCGGTCCGGGTCAAAAAACGCCTGGAAAGCAAAGGCCAAGATTTCATCGGAGCCGTTGCCGCAGAACACCTGGCTCACGTCCAACCCCTCCCGCCGGGCAATGGAAGTCCGCAGGTCCAGGCACTCCGGGTCTGGATAGAGCCGCAGGCCCTCCCCCGCCGCCCCCCGGATGGCCTCGACAGCTCTGGGAGTGGGCGGATAGGGGCACTCGTTGGTATTCAGCTTGATAAACGTACGATCCTTGGGCTGCTCTCCAGGGGTATAGGGTACGGCCTCCCGGATGCGCCTACTCCAATACTGGTTCATTGGGCCGACTCCTCCCGCTTCACTTTTTTGACGGATTTCTCTGCTTTTACCCGGGGAATCATGACCTCATGGCCACAGCCCAGGCATTTGAGCTTAAAA
The DNA here is from genome assembly GCA_949494735.1 of uncultured Oscillospiraceae bacterium. Taxonomy (GTDB): domain Bacteria; phylum Bacillota; class Clostridia; order Oscillospirales; family Oscillospiraceae; genus Enterenecus. Next base: position 4,925 of record CATABD010000104.1, on the reverse strand, counting down.
TCCATCCCTACCCGGAGCGCCTTCCACTCCTTGCTGCCGCAGGGATGGGTTTTTTTCAATTCCAAAACATCACCGACCCGGATATCCATCGGCATATCATGCGCCTCCCTTACCGGACTCCCCGCCCTTTATTTTATCCCAGTATGCCTTGGCCGCCTGTTCCGTCCTGTTGGGGCCATACGCATAGTACACATGATCTTTGATGGCGTCGGGCAGGTACTGCTGCTCCACCCAGTGGCCCGGATAGCTGTGGGGGTAGAGGTATCCCTGCTCCCGCTCAAATCCCGCGCCATCGGCGTGGACATTTTGCAAATGCCGGGGATAGTCCCCCGTCCGTCCTCCCCGTACATCGGACAGGGCGGCGTCAATGGCGTTGAGCACACTGTTGGATTTAGGCGCCGTCGCCAGCAGAATCACCGCCTGGGCCAAGGGAAGCCGGGCCTCGGGCAGTCCCAGCTGGAGGGCGCTGTCCACACAGGATTTCACGATGGAAGCCGCCTGGGGATAGGCCATGCCGATATCTTCACTGGCGGAGCACAGGATTCGCCGGATGGCTGTGAGCATGTCCCCTGCTTCCAGCAAACGGGCCAGATAGTGAAGGGCCCCGTCCGGGTCGGAGCCCCGCATGGACTTCATCAGCGCGGAGGCAATATCAAAGTGGTCGTCCCCATCCCGGTCATACCTCATGGCAGAGCGCTGGGCCACCAGTTTTGCGTCCTCCAGGGTGATGGTGAGCACCCCGTCCCGGATTCTGCTGGCGGACATGAGCAGCTCCACCGCATTGAGGGCCTTGCGTACGTCCCCCCCGCAGGAGGCGGCAAGGTGCTCCCGCACCCCATCCTGACAGACAGCCTCCACTCCAAATTCTTTTGCCTGTAAAGCGATTCCCCTATCCACTGCCGGCAAAATATCGTCTGCCGTCAGCATCTTGAATTCAAAAACTGTAGAGCGGGACAGGATCGCATTGAAAATTGTAAAGTATGGGTTCTCCGTGGTGGATGCGATCAGCGTAATTTTCCCGTTCTCAATGAACTCCAGCAGGGACTGCTGCTGCTTTTTATTAAAGTATTGGATCTCGTCCAGGTAAAGCAGCACGCCGTTGGGCGCCAGCAGCGTACCCACCTGGTCCATTACTTCCCGAATGTCGGCCAGGGAAGCGGTGGTGGCGTTAAGCCGCCGCAGGGTGCGGCCTGAGCGCTGGGCAATGATGTTGGCCACGGTCGTTTTTCCTGTGCCGGAGGGGCCGTAGAACACCATATTTGGGATTTTCCCGCTGTCTATTACCCGGCGGAGCAAGCCGTCACTGCCCAAAATGTGTCCCTGTCCCAACACCTCATCCAGGCTCTGCGGGCGAATCCGGTCTGCCAACGGCTGGTACATATGCCTTCCCCTCCCTCTTATCAACACAGGCGATTGCTGACATTTTACCACAATGCCCCGTTTGCCGCAAGCAGGGCTTTTCTTTTTCTCCTATTGGGTGTATACTCTCTTCACATACATAATTAAGGAGGCACTGCCATGCTCATCAAAAACGCGATCTTGTACACCGCCGTCCGGCCGGAACCTGTCCAGGCGGACATCTCCCTGGAACATGGGAAAATCAAGGCCATCGCTCCCGGCATCTCCCCCGCCCCCGGCGAGGAGGTGGTAGACGCCGCCGGACTGCGGATTTACCCCGGCTTTGTGGACGCCCACAGCCATCTCGCCCTGGACGGCTACGGCATGGGCTACGACAGTATTGACTACAACGAGATGGGGAACATCATCTCCCCCCAGCTTCGGGGCGTAGACAGCTTCAATCCCCAGGACCGCTCTATTGAGATGGCCCGGCGGGGCGGCGTCACCACGGTGGGCGTGGGGCCGGGCAGCGCCAACGTACTGGGCGGCACCTTTTTTGCCGTGAAAACCTACGGCAGCTGTGTGGATGACATGATTCTCCGGGATCCTGTGGCCATGAAGTGCGCCTTCGGCGAGAATCCGAAGCGGTGTTACAAGGACAAGGGGAATTCCGCCCGTATGTCCACCGCCGCCAAGCTGCGCGAGACCCTGTTCGCCGCCCGGGACTACATGGAGCGCAAGGAGGCCGCCGGGGACGACGTCCAGAAGCGGCCCAAATTTGACCTGAAAATGGAGGCGCTCCTCCCTGTACTCCGGGGTGAGATTCCCCTAAAGGCCCATGCCCACCGGGCGGACGACATCTGCACCGCCATCCGCATCGCCCGGGAGTTCGGTGTCAAGCTCACCCTGGAGCACTGCACCGAGGGACACCTCATCCCGGAGGTGGTGGCCCGCGCCGGGTGGCCCGTGGCGGTAGGCCCCACCCTAACCCACGCCAGCAAGCTGGAACTGGCAAACAAGAGCTTTGACACCCCCGGCGTGCTGGCCCGCGCGGGCTGCCAGGTCAGCATCATCACCGATTCCTCCGTAATCCCCCAGCAGTACCTTTCCTTGTGTGCCGGCCTGGCGGTCAAGGCCGGGATGGAGCCCTTTGCCGCCCTCCAGGCCATCACCATCAATCCCGCCAGGCACCTGGGGGTCGCGGACCGGGTGGGCTCGCTGGAGGTTGGCAAGGACGCGGACCTGGTAATCACGGACGGCGATCCCATGGTGAGCGACACCACCGTAAAGATGGTATTTATCGACGGCCGGCAGGTCGTTTGCTGAAGGGCGGAATATTCCGCCTTGGGTCTTTTTCAGGCACGGAACGCCCGCGGAAATCACCATTGGTAAAGCAACTTTCCATGCCTGCGGTAAAGGCGGATGTCCCGGCGGCCCCAGCTGGCCTCTACCGCTTTGGACGCCTCCATCAGCTCCTCAGAAAAATGGGAGAACGCGTTGCGCAGCACCGTCTCGTCGTCCCCCAGATACTCCAGCAGTGTCACCGTGACGATGTTTTTCACCTCATCGTCCCCGTTGCGGTACATATCCTCCAAAAAGTCCATATACCTGCGAATCTGTGCACAGTCCTGATTGGCACGCAGCAGCTTTGACAAAACAGGGTTGATTTCGCAGAAAAAAACATGGCCCAGCACCTTCCCATAGGCCTCCAGATGGTCCTCATACGCCCGCTGGTACTCCGGAAAGCGGCGCACCAGCTCCTGCGCAAAGTATTCCTTGGTCATCCGCCTCCACCTCTTTTTCCATCCTAAGCGCAGCGCCCCGGCAAGCCGCCGGGGCGCCATTTTTTCAGTCCTTCCAGTTCCACCATTTGAGCTGTTCCGGGTCTTCAATCCGCCCCTCTGCCCAGGCCACCGCCAGCCGGTACACATACAGCACGCAGCGGTCCGTCGTGCAGCCCCGCATAGCGCACTCCTGGGCGTAAAGTACCTCCGGGTCTTTCCCCTTCAAGTCGTCCACCCGCTCAATACCCAGAGCATTCAAGTGGGCGGCCATATTTTTCCCCACGCCGGGGATGACGGTCAATTCCGATTTCATCCCTACGCCTCTTCTCCGCCTGAAGCCGTGTCCACAGGGGCTTTTAAAGCCCGTTCAAATTCGATTTCATGCCGCAGCGCAATTCCATGTTCCCCAATCAAAGGTATCTCCGGCTTCAATTGCCTGGAACGCTCCATGACGTTGCGAAAAAGCCGCGCCATATCAAAGCCCCGCCTTTGATAGAACCGCATCGCGTCCACATTATCATTCGTTGTGATGAGTACGACCTTTGAGCAACCCTGTTCCCTAGCCTCCTGAACAGCAGCCTCCAACAGCCCGGTACCGATCCCACGGTTTTTCTGCAAGCTGTCCAAAGAGAAAATTTCCAGCACATCATCATAAAGCGCATAGGTCACCAGGCCCAGAATATTCCCGTCCTCCGCCAGAAAAAAGCCGTCTGCTTTCGTCATATCAATTTCTTTGCCGCGCACAATCATAGTTATGGTAAACCAATGCCGCTCCACGAATTCATTGACCAAGGCCCGGTTTGGCTCGGTAATCCGCTCAAAAGTCATCGCCGTTCCCCTTTAGGAGAGCTCATAAATAGGATGCTTCGCAGTCAGCTCCGCCACGCCGGCCCGGATATACTCCGCTTTGGCCTCAAAGTCTGTGGCGGCCAGCATGATATACTCCGCCACCTTATCCATGTCCGCCTCCACAAAGCCGCGGCTGGTGACGGCGGGACTGCCTACCCGCAGGCCGCTGGTCTGGAAGGGGGAGCGGGGATCGCCGGGCACCTTGTTCTTGTTGGCGGTGATGCGCACCTCGTCCAGGCGGCGCTCCAGCTCCTTGCCGGTGAGGTCGCCCATATCCCGCAGGTCGATGAGTGAAAGATGGTTGTCCGTGCCGCCGGACACCAGCTTCATCCCCCGCTTGACCAGCCCCTCGGCCAGGGCGGCGGAATTTTTCACGATCTGCCCCTGGTAGGTCTTGAACTCCGGGGTCAGCGCCTCTCCCAAGGCCACCGCCTTGGCGGCGATAACATGCATCAGCGGGCCGCCCTGGGAACCGGGGAAGATGGCGGAGTTCAGCTTCTTGGCCAGCTCCTCGTCATTGGTGAGCAGCAGGCCGCCCCGGGGGCCCCTGAGGGTCTTGTGGGTGGTGGTGGATACTACGTGGGCGTAGGGTACGGGGGACGGGTGCAGCCCCGCCGCCACAAGGCCCGCGATGTGGGCCATATCCACCCATAGGTAAGCCCCCACCTCGTCGGCGATGGCACGGAAGCGCGCAAAGTCAATTACCCGGGGGTAGGCGGACGCGCCCGCGATCATCATGCGGGGCTTGCACTCCTTAGCAATGCGCTCCACCTCGTCATAGTCGATGACGCCGGTGTCTTCGTTCACGCCGTAGGACACCATTTTGAAATACTTGCCGGAAAAATTCACCGGGCTGCCGTGGGTGAGGTGCCCACCGTGATCCAGGTTCATGCCCAAAACCGTGTCGCCAGGCTGGCACAGGGCCATATAGACGGCGTAGTTGGCCTGGGCGCC
>CATABD010000103.1 GCA_949494735.1 uncultured Oscillospiraceae bacterium | reverse complement strand
CCCGGCTGGGCATCGACCACACCGTCATGTCCAAGCGCAAGCTGCGCCAGCTGGTGGAGGAGGGCCGGGTGTCCGGCTGGGACGATCCCCGCATGCCCACCCTGTGCGGCCTGCGGCGGCGGGGGTATACCCCCAAATCCATCCGCAATTTCTGCGACCGGGTGGGGGTGACCAAATCGGACAATACCATTGAATACGCCTTTTTGGAGTACTGCCTCCGGGAGGACCTGAACGAGACCGCCCGGAGGGTCATGGCGGTGCTGCGGCCGGTGAAGCTGGTCATCACCAACTACCCCGCCGGGCAGAGCGAGACCTTCGAGGTGGAGAACAACCCCCTCCATCCCGAGGAGGGAACCCACACCGTCACCTTCTCCCGGGAGCTGTGGATCGAGGGGGAGGACTTCCTGTCCCAGCCCGTACCCAAGTACAAGCGGCTCTACCCCCAGGGTCCCGAGTGCCGCCTGAAGGGGGCCTACCTTATCAAGTGCGTGGGCTACGAGACCGACGAAAACGGAAACATCACCGAGATCGCCGCCGAGTACGACCCGGACAGCCGGGGCGGCAACCCCGCCGACGGGCGCAAAGTGAAGGGGGCCACCATCCACTGGGTGGACGCTTCCACCGCCGTGGACGCGGAGGTGCGGCTGTATGACAACCTGTTCTCCGACCCGGAGCCGGACGCGGCGGGCAAGGACTTTTTGGAGTGCCTGAACCCCGGCTCCCTGGAGGTGCTCACCGGGTGCAAGGTGGAGGCGGGGCTGGCCCACGCCCAGCCGTCGGAGCGATTCCAGTTCCTGCGCCAGGGGTACTTCTGCGCGGACAGCAGGGATTCCAGGCCGGGCCATCTGGTGTTCAACCGCTCGGTGAGCCTGAAGGACAGCTTTAAGCCGTAAGCAAGGAAATGATATTGGATATTATGATTGAGACAGGCAGGCTTCGGATCGTACCGTTTGAGATGAAATATTTAGAGGACTATTATCTGGGGTTTGACGAGGAGATCACAAAATATCAATATCCCGACCCGTTTGAATCCATGTCAGCGGCCAAAGAGGTATTGCAGGGTTTCATCCATTGCATGGAGCAGGAGGAAATGGTTTTCTTGTCGATTCTGACCCTAAATGGCGATTTTATAGGTGGGGTCGAGGTCCACGGCTTGGGAGAACAGTATCCCGAACTTGGAATTTGGGTCAAAAAACCGGCCCAGCAAAAAGGGTATGCCTATGAAGCCCTCGCCGGCGTATTGGAATTTGTTGATGAGCATTACCATAAAGACTGGTATGTGTATGAGGCGGATATCAGAAATGCCGGAAGCATGAAGCTGGTAGAAAAATTCGAGTACAAAAAAGAAAGCTTGGATGAATTTGTGACGGAGACAGGAAAATCTCTCGCATTACAAAAATTCTTAATTCAAAGAAAATAAAAGGATTGCTTTGCGCGAAAAGCAGCCCGGGCGGAACCCAAAATTCCGTCCGGGCCTTATTCTGTCAGTGCTTCCCTCAAATGCGCCACCGCCCGGCGCTCGATCCGGGAAACCTGCACCTGGCTCACCCCCAGCACCTTGGACACCCGGTCCTGGGTGAGATTCTTATAAAACCGCAGCAAAATCACCATCCGCTCCCGCTCCGGCAAAGCGTCGATGGCGTGGCGCAGGGCCAGCTTTTCCAGCAGGTCGTCCTCAATGCCACCGTCCCCCAGCACCGTCTCCAGGGAAAAACCGTCCTCCCCGCTCTCCCCCTGGAGGGAGGCCACCGACAGCATGGCTGTGTCGGCGGCGGCGATGTCCTCCGGCTCCAGCCCGGTGGCCTGGGCCAGCTCCCCCACCGTGGGTTCCCGGCCCAGCCGCTGGGTAAGCTCCAGCCGCCGCTGGCGCAGGGCCATGGCCCGTTCCTTGGTGCCCCGGCTCACCTTCACCGCCCCGTCGTCCCGGAGGAACCGCCTGATCTCCCCGGCAATTTTGGGCACGGCGTAAGTGGAAAACTGGGTGCCATACTCCGTATCGAACCCCCGGATAGCCTTCAGAAACCCCAGGCAGCCCAGCTGATACAAATCCTCCGGGTCTACGCCGCGCCCGTAGTACCGCCGGGCCACCGACCAGATCAGGCCGCTGTTGTCGATGAGCAGGCGCTCACAGGCATCGTTGTCGCCGGCCTTGGCGGCTTCCAGCAGGGCGGGCGCGTCCAGCCCTCTCATTTTGAGACGCCCGCCCGGCGGGCGATGCGCTTGCGCATGGTTACCACAGTGCCCTTCCCCGGTTGGGATCGCACCTTCAGACCGTCCATAAAGCTCTCCATGATGGTGAAGCCCATGCCGGAACGCTCCTCTCCCCCGGTGGTAAACAGGGGGGTACGGGCCTGGTCCACATCGGGTATGCCCACCCCGGAATCCCTTACCTGGAACTCCAGCACACCCCCCTCAAACAGCCGCAGGCGCAGGGTGATTTTCCCCAGGCAGTCAGGGTAGGCGTGAACAATGGCGTTGGTCACCGCCTCGCTGACGGCGGTTTTGATGTCCGCCACCTCGTCCAGGGTGGGGTCCAGCTGGGCGGCGAAGCAGGCCGCGCACGCCCGGGCAAAGCCCTCGTTGGCGGAGCGGGAGGTGAAAGTGATGCTCGCCTGATCCATGGCTTTCATCCTATGTAGCCCTCCTTATTCTAAGGAAATGAGCCGCCCGATGCCGGCGGCGTCCAGCACACGCCGGGCCTGGGCGGGGATATTGGCCACCCGCAGGACGCCGCCGTTGTGCCCCAGCTGCCGCCTGGCCCGCAGCAGCACGGCAATGCCCGAGCTGTCCATGAAGGTGACGCCGGACAGATCCAGCACCAGATGGGCGGGCAGGCGCTCGGCGACGGTCTGGTCCAGCTGGGCCATCAGCTCCCGGGCGGCGTGGTGGTCGATCTCGCCGGACAGGGCAATGGTCAGCTCGCTGTCCCGGCTGGTCACGGTGATGGGCATGGCTTGTCCCTTCCTTGCAAAAAAATGAGCGCGGTACGGGAAATATCCCGTATCGCACTCATTATATCCCATTGGATGGGTCATTTTTTGCCGAAGGGGCAATGGAAAATGGGAAAATTTACATGGCGTCCAGCTGGCTTTGCAGCTTCCCCACCAGCACCTCCAGCTTAGCGGCCCGCTCCCGCTCGGCCTCTACCACGTGCTGGGGGGCCTTGCCCACAAAACCAGGGTTGGACAGCTTCACGGTGAGCTTGTCCAGCTCGGCAGCGTTCTTTTTCAGCTCCTTCTCCACCCGCGCCCGCTCCTTTTCCAGGTCCACCAGCTCGGCCAGGGGGAGGAAAATCCGCGCCGCGTAGGTCTGGAGCTCTACAAAGCCCTTTTTCAGCATCTCGTCGCTGGTCCCCGCCTCCCCGTGGCCGACGACGGACACCTGGCTGGGCCCAGGCCAGCCGCTGGAGCAGGGGCGCGCCCTGGGTAAAAGCGTCCTGTTCCTGGGTGGCAATGGTGACGTGGGCCCGCTTGGAGGGAGGCACGTTCAGCTCCGCCCGCTTGCCCCGGATGGCCCGCACCGCGTCGATGATGAGGCCCACCGCCTTTTCCTCCCGGGGGAAGTCCAGCGCCTCCCGGTACACGGGCCAGCTGTCCATCATCAGGAACCCGGCCCGGCAGCCCTCCTGGCGGGGCAGGGCCTGCCAGATCTCCTCGGTGATAAAGGGCATGAAGGGGTGCAGCAGCTTCAGCGTCTCGGTGAGCACATATACCAGCACCTGCTGGGCCTGGATTTTGGCCTCCTCGTCCTCCCCTTGCAGGCGGGCCTTGGTGAACTCAATATACCAGTCACAGTAGTCGCTCCAGATGAAGTCGTACACCTTGGCGGAGGCCACCCCCAGCTCATAGGCGTCCATGTTCTCGGTGACCTCTTTCACCACCCGGTTCAGGCGTGACAAAATCCACTTGTCCTCCTGCTCCAGCTTGCCGGGCAGGGCACACGCATGGATGGTCAGGTTCATCATCACAAACCGACTGGCGTTCCAGATCTTGTTGGCGAAGTTGCGCATGGCCTCGCACTTCTCCACGAAGAAGCGGGTGTCGTTACCGGGGGCGTTGCCGGTAATGAGGTTGAAGCGCAGGGCGTCCGCGCCGTACATCGTAGCCATCTCCAGCGGGTCGATGCCGTTGCCCAGGGACTTGGACATCTTGCGGCCCTTGTCGTCCCGCACCAGGCCGTGGATGAGCACCGTGTGGAAGGGGGCCTTCCCGGTATGGGCGCAGCCGGAGAAGATCATCCGGGACACCCAGAAAAAGATGATGTCGTAGCCGGTGACCAGCACGTCGGTGGGATAAAAATAGTTCATATCCTCCGTCTCCTCCGGCCAGCCCAGGGTGGAGAAGGGCCACAGGGCGGAGGAGAACCAGGTGTCCAGCACGTCCGGGTCGCGCTCAATGTCTGCGGAGCCGCAGTGGGCGCACTGGGCAGGATCGGCCTCAGAAACGGTCATTTTGCCGCAGCAGGCGCAGTACCACACGGGAATCTGGTGGCCCCACCACAGCTGGCGGGAGATGCACCAGTCATGGACGTTCTCCATCCAGTTGGTGTAGGTCTTGGTGAAGCGCTCTGGAACGAACCTGGTCTCCCCCTCGTTGACCACGCGCAGGGCCTCCTCGGCCAGCGGCGCCATCTTGACGAACCACTGGGCGGAGATGATGGGCTCCACGTCGTTGTGGCATCGGTAGCAGGTGCCCACGTTGTGCTGGTGGGGCTCCACCTTCTCCAGCAGGCCCAGGGCCTCCAGGTCGGCCACTACCGCCTTGCGGGCCTCGTAGCGGTCCATGCCCTGATATTTTCCGCCGTTTTCATTGACCACGCCGTGGTCGTCCAGGACGCGGATGGTGTCCAGGCTGTGCCGGAGGCCCACCTCGAAGTCGTTGGGGTCGTGGGCGGGGGTCATCTTCACGCAGCCGGTGCCGAACTCCAGATCCACGTACTCGTCGGCCACGATGGGGATCTCCCGGTCCATCAGCGGCAGCAGGCACTTCTTGCCGATGATATCCTGATAGCGCCCGTCGTTGGGGTTGACGGCCACGCCGGTGTCGCCCAGCATGGTCTCCGGCCGGGTGGTGGCCACCACCACATACCGCCCCGGCTCGCCCACAATGGGGTACTTGATGTGCCAGAGATGGCCCGGCTTGTCCTGGTACTCCACCTCCGCGTCGGACAGGGCGGTGACGCAGTGGGGGCACCAGTTGACGATGCGGGAGCCCTTGTAGATCAGCCCCTTGTCATACAGGGAGACAAACACGTGGCGCACCGCCTTGGAAAGCCCCTCGTCCATGGTAAAGCGGGAGCGCTCCCAGTCGCAGGACACGCCCAGCTTCTTCTGCTGCTCCACAATGCGGCTGCCATACTTGTGCTTCCAGTCCCATACCCGCTCCAGGAACTTCTCCCGGCCCAGGTCGTGGCGGGTGAGGCCCTCCTTCTCCCGCAGCTCCTCCTCCACCTTGATCTGGGTGGCGATGCCCGCGTGGTCGGTGCCGGGGAGATACAGCGCGGCATAGCCCTGCATCCGCTTATAGCGGATGAGCATATCCTGTATGGCATCGTCCATGGCGTGGCCGATGTGGAGCTGGCCGGTGACGTTGGGGGGAGGCATGACAATGGTGAAGGGCTTCTTCTCGGGGTCGCGCACGCCCCGGAAGCAGCCGTTTTCCTCCCAGGCCCGGTAGACGCGGCCCTCCACCTCCTGGGGCTCATAGACCTTGGGCAGTTCTCTGTTCATATCCAATCACATTCCTTTCCTGATGGATTATTGTATCTGGATGAGGCGTTCAAACCTCCGGGATGGGGCCGCCGAACTTCTCCGCCAGCCTGGCCCCCAGGGCGGCTGGGTCGCCCACGGCCATGGCCGCCTCGGGCAGGATGACGGCGTGCTTCTTGTCCAAAAATAGGAAGTACCGCCCCCGGCTGTGGAAGCAGCCGATGAAGCTGGCGTAGGGATAGAAGCCCTCCCCCTTCCGACCCTGCTCCCGCACCCCGGCATCGTCCAGGGTGACGGTGACCTCACCCACATCCTTGAGCTGCATTTGGTGGCTGCGCCACGCAGTGAGCCGGTGGTAAAAGATGCCCAGACCCAGGTACAGCAGGCCCGCTGCCAGCAGCACAGCCCCCAGGAGGAGGGAATCCCCCTTCTGGAGGGTGGCCTCCAGAAGGAGCAGCGCACCCGTAGCCAGCAGCACCAGTCCCGCGAGAACGTATATCGTGCGGTGCACCGCAGTGCGCCCCCGCCGGTAGCGCTTCGCGGTAACGCGGCACAGAACCAGCAGATCCTTGAACTCATAGCCATTCAGCTTGAACTGATAATACAAAAATCTCCCCTCCCAGCAAAAAGCGCCCCGAGCCATATGGCCCGGGGCGAACAGTTTGTCCGTGTTACCACCCGAATTCCCCTTCGCGGGGCGCTCGACTCCCTTAACGCGGGGGACGGCGGGGCTTAGTCAAAGTTCAGCCTCGCGGCTCGGGGACCACTTCGCCCTGCCTCCGCGCGGCCTCGCACCAAACCGGCCGCTCTCTGAAGCGGAGGGGGAGGGGTACTGCTTCCCTTCCTCGCCTTTTACCCGTCCAGTATACGCAAAACGCGGGGATTTGTCAAGCAGAACCCGCCGCTTCACTCCAGCTTCAGGTCTCCCTCCTTGATCCAGCCCCTTTTTCGGAACCAGCTGCCAAAGGCCCAGCACAGTACCGCCGGGAGCACAAAGGAGATGAGGATCAGCCCGGCCCACTGGAATGCCCCCGGCACGATGGCGGCGGCCCCGTTGGCAACGGCCTGCTCGCTGGGGGCTACCCACCCTGTCCACACGCCGATCTGGCCCACCAGTCCGCAGGTGCCCATGCCCGCCGACACCGGGGGGCCGTTCATCTCCAGCCTGAACACGCAGGTGGCAATGGGCCCGGTGATGGCCGAGGTCAAAATAGCGGGCAGCCAGATACGGGGGTTCTTCACAATGTTGCCCATTTGCAGCATGGAGGTGCCGATGCCCTGGCTCACCAGCCCGCCCCAGCTGTTTTCCCGGAAGGACAGCACGGCGAAGCCCACCATATTGGCGCAGCACCCGGCCACCGCCGCGCCCCCCGCCAGCCCGGTGAGGCTGAACGCCGCGCAGATGGCCGCCGACGAGATGGGCAGGGTGAGGGCCATGCCGATGACCACGCTGACGATGATGCCCATGAGCAGGGGCTGCTCATCGGTAGCCAAGCGGGTGACCGCGCCGATGGCGGTGGCGGCGGTGCCGATGGCCGGGGCCACCAGGGCGGACAGGCCCACGCCGGCCAGGATCGTCACCAGCGGGGTGACAAGGATATCCACTTTTGTCTCCTTGGACACAGCCTTGCCGCACTCGGCGGCGATGATGGCGATGAACAGTACCGCCAGCGGCCCCCCCGCCCCCTTGCCGCCGTCCAGGGTGGTGCTGCCCAGGGCGTTGGCGGCATAGCCCACCGTAGCCAGGGAGAACAGCACCATGGGGGGCGCCTTCAGCGCCCAGCCAATGGCCACGGCCATGGCCGCGCCGCTCATGGCGGAGGCGTACACGCCCACGTCTACCAGGAACTGCATCCCCATCTGCTCCCCCAGGGTTTTTACAATGGTGCCGATGAGCAACGAGCAGAACAGGCCCTGGGCCATGGCCCCCAGGGCGTCGATGCCGTAGCGTTTGGCGGAGATGACAATATCCTTGCGTCTCAGAAATGCTTTAAATTTCTCCATTTCCCTCACCCTCAACTCTCAGAAGTTCTACCAACAGCTTCTGCGCGCTTCGGCCATTGGTGCAGCCTCTCAAAAATAAGTCCGCACATGTGTCAAGACACCTGTGCGGACTATGATACAGGGACAGGGGAAAATTGTCAATGGGCGTTTTGCCTAAAAAGCGGAGCGCAGGCGCCTGTTCAAAGTTCTTTGTTCCCTTTTTTATAGAGGTACACCGCCAGCACCGCCCCGGCGACCATCATCGCCACTCCCATGACAATGATGACCGTGGCAAAGCCCAGGAAGAAGCCCTCCACGCCGCCGAAGTGAGACGCCGCGGGAGCCATGCCCAACTCCTCCAAAACCGCCTGCTGCACCTCCGGCGGGGTGCCGGGAGAGAACTCCACGCCCCCCATGCCGCCAAACCCGCCGAAATCGCTCATCATATCATTGGATGCCGCGAACATGGCCCCAAAGCCCCAGCGCGCCAGCGCCCCGATAATGGCAAAGGGCAGTCCGCCCACAGCGATATAAACCCCCGCCAGCCAGCCGTACCGCCGGACCAGCCTGCCGATGAGCCCCGCTGCCCTGCCAAAATTGTCCCCGCCGGTATTGCCGGGGGCGGCGTACACCGGCGGCTCCTCCCCAGGCGGCGGGGTCTGCTCCCCTTGTCCAGCGGGCTCGTCCCCGCTGAGCAGCTCGTCGGTGGTCACGCCAAAGGCTTTCGCCAGGGCGAGCAGCTTGTCCACCTCCGGCATGGCGTCGCCCAGCTCCCACTTGCTCACCGCCTGGCGGGACACCCCCACCCGGGCGGCCAGCTCCTCCTGGGACAGCTTGGCCGCTTTCCGATAGTAAAGTATTTTTTCGTTCAGCTTCATCAAAAGCCACCTCCTTTATGGCTTCATGGTAGCAGAAAACCTGGTTGCGCTCCACCAGCGGAAGCTGGAACTTCGCGCAACCGCAGGTTGCGGAGAAGTCGGGAGCAGGCTGCTAAGGCCCCCGACTGTGTGCGCCGCACACTGCCCTACTTCGCCAAAAACCCCGCTTCCTCCAGCGCCGCCGCCGCCCGCTCAAACGCCCCCTCGTCCGGACACCGCAGGGTGTGCAGGTGGATGCCGTCCGTCAGCAGGGACAGGGGCCGGGCGGCGTTTTCCTCAACTTTCCGTATAAACTCTGTGATATCATACCGTGAGGACAAATCCAGCGGCCCGGTGAGCTGGCCGTATACGGGGTGCTCCACAATGACATTGACCACCGTGCAGCCCTGGTCCACCATCAGCGTGAGCTCCCGTCCCATATCCGCCCCGCTGTGGAGGCAGGCCACAGTGCGGGTGAGCCCCGGCCTGGGCCGGTCCAGCACATAGCCCCGGGGGGTGGCGGTGACCGCCTCCCCCGCCGCTCGGAGCAGGGCCACGTCCCCCACGATGACCTGGCGGCTCACCGACAGCTTTTGGGCCAGTGCGGTGGCGGACAGGGGGGCCTGGGCCGCCCTCAGATAGTCCAATATGCGCGCCCGGCGCCGGCTTGCGTTCATGCTGGGGCCTCCTTCCGATCAGATATTGTTTTTAAAGTATAACACAGGCCAGCACTATTGACAAGCCGCCCCAAATTTTGTATACTGAATTTCGGACAGGGGTTGGCACCCATCACAAAAAACGGCGTCCAAATAATCTGCAACGCATTGAGACAGGGGGATGACACCCATCCAAAAAAACATTCATGTCGTTGATGAGCAGGGCAGAGAATATGAAGCGACCTGGCCCCGGCGGGCCAGAGGTCTTGTAAAAACCGGCAGGGCACGCTTCCTATCCGACGATACCATATGCCTTGCGTGCCCGCCAAATATAAGTTTGGAGGACACTAAGATGAACGATAAAGTAGAACTGAGCTGGCTGCTCCAGCAGATCGCCGCCATCCAGAGCGACACGGAATACCTGAAAGCCGGCCTTGCCCAGCTGTCCCAGATGGACGTGGGCGGCAAAACCGCCCCCGATGAGCCGGAGGATGTGGCGGGGCAGGCCAAAGCCAATGCCCTGCGGGACATGATCCAGGGCCGGGAATCCACCAACCAGCAGCTGCTGGCGCTGTACCGCGACATGTACTACGACCTGGTCAACCGCTCCCGTGAAGAAGCACAGGAGGCGCAAGAGGAATAACCGCAAAAATCCGGCCCCGCGAGAGCGGGG
>CATABD010000102.1 GCA_949494735.1 uncultured Oscillospiraceae bacterium | reverse complement strand
TAGACCTTGGTGAGCAGGTTGAACACCGTGGTCTTGCCCGCGCCGTTGGGGCCGATGAGGCCGGCGATCTCGGTGCGGCCCACGGTGATATTGAACTCGTTGACAGCGGTGAGGCCGCCGAAGTCGATGCCTAAGTGGCTGCACTCCAGGATGGGGGTTTTGCCCAGGTCCCGCTCCGGGATGATGGACACGCTGGGCACGGGCACCATTTTGCCCTTTTCAAACACCTTTTTCTCAGCCATTGTCCGCAGCCCCCTTTCGCTTGGGGAGGATTCGGCCCGCCAGGGCCTTGAGCTGGTCGTTGTTGGTGGCCAGCATCACCAGGATGAGCACCACCGCGTACACCAGCATACGGTAGTCGGCGAACTCCCGCAGGGCCTCGGGCAGAATATACAGCACGGCGGCGGCGATGATGGACCCCCACATATTGCCCAACCCCCCCAGCACTACGTAGACCAGCACCAGGATGGAGGTATCGAAGCTGAACTTGCTGGCCGCCAGGTTGGAGTAGTTCAGGCCATACAGCGCCCCGGCGGCCCCCGCCAGGGAGGCGGAGGTGACAAAGGCCATCAGCTTGTATTTGGTCACGTTGACGCCCACGCTCTCGGCGGCGATACGGTTGTCCCGAAGGGCCATGATGGCCCGCCCCGCCCGGCTGCGCACCAGGTTGAGCACCACAACCAGGGTAATCATAATGAGCACAAATCCCGCAGTAAAGGTGGATATGGCGGTGGTTCCGGTGGCCCCCTGGGCCCCCTTGATGATAGCCATCCCCCCCGGCTCCAGACCCAGGTCGTTGATGGTCAGGCTGCCGCTGATGTTGAAGGCCATGTGCAGCCCCCGGCTGTCATAGCCCACCAGCAGGCAGTTGATGAGATCCTTGATAATCTCGCCGAAGGCCAGGGTGACAATGGCCAGGTAGTCCCCCCGCAGGCGCAGCACGGGCACGCCCACGATGAACCCCGCCGCCGCGGCAAAGACCGCGCCCACCAGGATGGCGATTACCAGCCGCGCCGGCGCGGAGGGGATGGACGCCTGGAGGCCCTGGGCGGCGATGACGCCGGAAAAGGCCCCCACGCTCATAAAGCCCGCGTGCCCCAGGGACAGCTCGCCCAGGATGCCCACCGTCAGGTTGAGGGACACCGCCATAACGATATAGGCGCAGATGGGCACCAGCATCCCGGTGAGGGAGCGGTTGAGCAGGCCACCCGTCCGCAGGAGATTGACGATGACGAAGGCCAGGATGACCCCCAGATAGGTGGCGAAATCCACCTTGGTGGTCTTTTTCAGGCCCTTGATTTTCTGTATCAGCTTTTTCATCCCGGCCACCTCACACTTTCTCGGGCACGTACTTGCCCAGCAGGCCCGACGGCTTTACCAGCAGCACGATGATGAGTACGGCGAACAGGATGGCGTTGGCCAGCTGGGTGGAGATGTACGCCTTGGCCAGCGACTCGATAACCCCCAGCAGGATGCCTCCCAGAAAGGCCCCGGGGATGGAGCCGATGCCGCCGAACACCGCGGCTGTAAACGCCTTGATGCCGGGCATGGAGCCGGTGGTGGGCATGAGGGAGGTGGTAAAGGAGCACAGCAGCCCCCCCGCCACCGCCGCCAGGGCGGAGCCGATGGCGAAGGTCAGCGAAATGGTGGCGTTGACGTTGATGCCCATGAGCTGGGCCGCCCCCTTGTCCTCCGAGCAGGCCCGCATGGCCTTGCCCAGCTTGGTCCGGTTGGTGAAGAGAGTGAGCAGAACCATGATGACAATACACGCCCCCATGGTGAACAGGGAGATGTAGGAGATGGACAGCTGCCCGCCGAACAGCCGCAGGGTATTGGGCTCCCCCTGGGCGTTGGTGGTGGGGATGAGGGGGGTATACCCCTTGGGGGAGGCCCCCCAGATGAGCTGGGCCGCGTTTTGCAGGAAATAGCTCACGCCGATAGCGGTGATGAGCACCGCCAGGGAGGTGGCCTGCCGCAGGGGTTTGTAGGCCAGCCCCTCAATGACCACGCCCAGCGCCGTACATACCGCCATGGCCAGCACCACCGACAGCCAGCCGGGCAGCCCCAGGTAGGACACGGCGCAGAAGGAGACGTAGCCGCCCACCATGATAACGTCGCCGTGGGCGAAGTTGAGCATTTTGGCGATGCCGTACACCATGGTATACCCCAGGGCGATGATGGCGTACACGCTCCCCAGGCTGATCCCGCTGATCAGATAGGAAAGGAATTCCATAGACGCACCTCTCTTTTTCTCACATTGGCCATGTGCCAGAAACGGGGGCGCGGAACACCGTGCCCCCGTCCCCGTCACAGCCTGGAACAGAAGATATGAACCTGAATACGCGCCCGTAAGGTCAAGGGGTGACGTACACGCCGTCCTTGATGACCACGGCCATGGGGGCCTTGGACACCTCGCCGGTGGACTGCCAGGTCATGCCCTGGCCGGTGAGCCCGTCCACGGAGATGGCGGTCATGGCCTTCACCAGCGCCTCGCAGATGTCGGCGGCGCTCATGTCGCTGGTGCATCCGGCG
This sequence comes from uncultured Oscillospiraceae bacterium, assembly GCA_949494735.1. Taxonomy (GTDB): domain Bacteria; phylum Bacillota; class Clostridia; order Oscillospirales; family Oscillospiraceae; genus Enterenecus. The sequence goes on along the minus strand of CATABD010000102.1, from coordinate 7,462 downwards.
GCCTGGATCGCCTCGTAGATGACGTACACCGCGTCGTAGCCGTCGGCGGCAAACTGGTTGGGGATCTCGCCATAGAACTCGTTATACTTCTTCACAAAGCCCTGAGTGCGCTCGTCCTCCGCGTCGGCGGAGAAGGGGGTGAGCAGCATCACGCCCTCGGCCAGGGAGGTATCAAAGCCTTCCATAGCCAGGATGCCGTCCATCCCGTCCACCCCGAAGAAAGTGGGGGCATAGCTCATGGCGGCGGCCTGGGCCAGGATCACGGAGGCAGGCTGGTAGTAGATGGGCAGGAACAGCACATCCGCCCCGGCGTTCTGGGCGCCCGCCAGCTGGACGGAGAAGTCGGTCTGGGTGTCCTTGGTAAAGGTGCCCTGGTAGACAATGCTCATGCCCTTGGTCTCGGCCTCGGCCACGAAGGTGTCCCGGATGCCCTGGGAGTAGGCGTCGTCGTTGCGGTAGATGACGGCCACCTTGGCCCCGGAGAAATTCTCAGCAATGTAGTCGGCGGAGCCGGTGCCCTGGTTGGGGTCGGTGAAGCACACCTGGAACACGTTGTCCTTGCCGCTGATCACGTCCACGGAGGAGCCGGAGGGGGTCAGGGTAAACACCCGATCCTTGTAGGTCTCAGCGGACACGGCAATGCCGGAGCCGGAGGTGACGCTGCCCACAATGATCTGCGCGCCGTCGTCCAGCAGCTTGTGATAGGCGTTGACGCCCAGCTCAGGGTCGGCCTGGTCGTCCTCGGCCTGGAGCTCAAACTGGATGGGGCCGCCTAGGGCGTTGATCTCGTCCACAGCGATCTGGGCGCCGTTCATGGCAGCCTTGCCGTAGATGGCGTTTTCACCGGTCAGCGGGCCGATACCGCCCAGCTTGAAAGTGCCGCCGGCAGTGCCGGTGGTCTGGCCGCCCTGGTTGCCGTTCCCGGCGGGGGCGCTCTCCTGGGCGCCCGCGTCGGAGGCGGGGGGATTGCTCTCGCCGCCGTCGCCGCCGGAGCAGCCGGCCAGCAGGCTCAAGCACATAGCGCCAGCCATCAGCAGGGCCGCAAGATTCTTCTTTTTCATTCTGGTTTCCTCCTATATATGAGATATGCCGCAGGTCCTCTAACATCGAAGGGGGCACGATTGCGCCCCCCAGATTGTTGACAATTATATACTTGTCGGTTTAAGTTGTCAACTGTAAAAAGCGACAAGGAGCGTCAAAGGAGAAAAGCCGCTATTTGATATTGTGACGGATATTTGTGTTCAAACCACCAATCCCCCGTTGGGGGCCACCACCTGCCCGGTGAGAAAGGAGGCCTCATCAGAGGCCAGAAAAGCGATGGCGGCGGCAGCCTCCTCCGCCGTACCGATGCGGCCCAGGGGGGTCTCGTCCGCCAGGGCGGCCAGGTCTTCCCGGGTGAGGCAGGCGTTCATTTCCGTATTAATTACCCCGGGAGCCACGCAGTTCACCCGGATATTGGAGGGACCAAGCTCCTTGGCCAAGGCTTTGGTGTAGGCAATCACCGCCCCTTTTGTGGCGGAATAGGCCGCTTCGCATGAGGCCCCCACTTGCCCCCACATGGAGGAGACGGTGACAATGGAGCCGCACTTCCGGAAGAGCATGTGGGGCAGCACGGCGCGGCAGCAGTGATGTACGCCGTCTACATTGACAGCGAACAACCGCCGCCATTGATCCCCGTCAATTTGACTGATAAGACCCACGTGCGAGATGCCCGCGGAGCAAATCAAAATGTCAAGTTGACAAAATTTTTCTAACACATTGTCAACCATTTCCCCCACCTGCCGGGGGTCGCCCACATCGGCCCGGACAGCCATGGCGGGAACGCCCAGTTCCCGGAGCTCCCGGACCAGCGCCTGGGCCCGGTCTCCGCTCCGGCTATAGCCCACCGCCACCCCCCAGCCCCGCCGGGCAAACAGCCGTGCGGCGGCGGCCCCAATCCCCCGGGAGCCGCCGGTAATGAGCGCATATTTCATGGGCCATCCTCCTTCGTATTCCCGCCATTTTGTTAGCGACATGTCAGTAACCAGTATAACACGTGAAAAAGCCCTTGACAAGCCGGCCCTGTACCATTATAATATGCTTGTTCCGCTTCTCCGAGCGGGCTTTATAATCGGACGATTAGCTCAGCTGGTATGAGCATCCGCTTGACGTGCGGGAGGTCACAGGTTCGAGTCCTGTATCGTCCACCATTGAGCGCATATCCGAACCAATTACCTTTTTGGGGACGATATTCGTTCAAACAAAAAGACACTCCCCACCGTAATCGGTGTGGAGTGTCTTTTACTATGCTTTGGTTCACTGTGGAGGAAGTCTAACTTCGGTTAGGTTTCCTTTTTCTGTTCCAGCTTGAGTTCCAGCACAGCGGCCTCAATGATGTTATCAATCTCCTCGGGGTTGAGGGTAAAGCCCTTGCTGTTCAGGAACTTCACCACATAGGCCTTCTTCTCCTCCCCACGGCCTGTCCCATTGTAAATCATCTCTGCCGCTTCCACGGCAATGTTGGCCCAGAACTTGATTGCGTAAAGCTGTTCGGCGCTGACCTTGCTCTTAATGTAGGGAATCAGGAAAGCGGAGACAGCGGAGATAGCAAGGGTCAGAAGTGCTACGATTACCTGTGTCAAATCAACCATTGAAATAACCTCCATTTTCTGTAAACGAACTTTCTGTAGGCTCGACACGATTTGCTTTCATCAGCTTACAGCAGTTCCGCCGCCCCGGTGAACGCTGGCAGCTACACCGCCGCCGTCTCCTTTGTCATGGAGCAGGGCTACCCCCAGCTCTCCGGCGTGACGGTGCAGTATGTGATCGAAAAGGCGGCGCAGACCTGCCCCGCCCCCACGCTGGCGGCGGCAACTACCAACTCCCTGACGCTGAACGTAGCGGAGAACGCCGAGTACAGTATGGAGCGGGCGCAGGTCCGCTTGGACGAGCTGGAACAACAGCAGAGGGAGAGACGCCAGCAGACTACGGAAAATCCCTGGCTTGCCGTGTGCGGCCAGTTCAAGGAAGAACAGGCGTTGACGGAGGCCATGGCCCATGCGCTGATTGAGCGGGTGGAGATTGACGCAGAGGATCATGTGTCCATCACTCTGCGCTATCAGGATGAATACCGCGCCCTGCTTCAACTGCTGGCGGCAGCGGGAGAGGCGGTGCCCGCATGAGCAATACGACCGCTAAATATATCCGGCTGTCCTCTGAGGATGATGATTTGGGGAAGGGCGGGAAGGTGGAATCCAACAGCGTCACGAACCAGCGCAATCTATTGGACGCCTTTATCAGCCGAACCCCGGAGCTGGCGGAAAGCAATGTGATTGAGTTCTGTGATGATGGGTGGAGCGGCAAAAACTTTGAGCGTCCCGCCGTCCAGGAGATGATCGCCCAGGTGCGGGCAGGGAAAATCCAATGTATCGTGGTTAAGGATTTGTCCCGGTTTGGCCGTGATTATCTCACTGTCGGCAATTACATTTCCAGCGTGTTCCCCTTCCTGGGAGTGCGGTTTATCGCCGTCAATGACGGCTTTGACAGCATCCGGCCCACCGATATTGACAGCCTGGAAACATCCTTTAAGACCCTTCTGTACGATCTTTACAGCCGGGACCTGTCCCGGAAGGTACGGAGCGCGAAGAAGTTCCGTGCCCAGCGGGGGGACTTCCTCGCCCCCTTCGCCCCCTATGGTTACGTCAAGGACCCGGCTGACAAAAGCCGCCTTGTGATAGACCCGGAGGCGGCGGAGACGGTGCGGCGTATCTTTCGCATGGCGGCGGACGGCCAGGGTACGGACCAGATCGCCATGGTGCTGAACCGGGAGGCCACGCCGACCCCTATGCTTTATAAGCGGGCGGCTGGCTGTTCCCGGACACGCTGGCCCAGCATTGAGGAAAATAATTTCTGGACCGCCTCTGCTGTGGCAAAGGTCCTCCGGGATGAACGCTACACCGGAAAAAATATTTTCGGCAAGCGGATTCGGGATATGGTAGGCCATACGCATACCGTCAAGGTCAGCCGTGAGGACTGGATTACCGTGGAGGATACCCATGAGGGCATTGTGACACGGGAGGAATTTGACGGCGCACAGGCGGCGATGCGGGCATACCTGGAGCGCGGCGAAATGAAAAAGCATGAGTGGCCCCTGCGGGGCAAGGTTCGGTGCGGCATCTGCGGTCACGCAATGAATTACAAAATGGGCAGGCAAATTTATTTCTATTGCTTTACGCCCCGTTACAATGATGTTTTTCACTGTGAAGAACAAGCACGGGGAGCTGATATTCTGGAAGTTATCTCCGAAGGGCTTCACACACAGGCAATGATGGCGGTAGAGTTGAGCCGGTTATGGGCGGAACAGAACCGGGGAAGGAAAAAGGATATTTCCTCCGCCAAGAAAAACCTCGCCGGACTGCGTGAGAAACATCAGCGGCTCTCCCAGCAGATCACCGGCCTCTATGAATCGTTCGCGCTGGGCGAGATTGATAAAGCTGAATATCTTGCCGCAAAAGCCGCCGCCGTTAAGCAGAGAGACGATGCCGCCGCCCGGATCAGCGAATTGGAGGCCGCATTGGAGAACATGGGGACGGACGGCAGCTTGCAAAATGGTTTTGTTTCCGCCTTTGGGAAGTATCTGGAGGTTGAGGAAATCACCAGCGAAATCACAGCGGAAGTTTTGAAGGAGGTCCGGGTTTTCCCTGGCAATCGGTTTGAAATCGTCTGGAATTACCGGGATGAGCTGGAAAAGCTGATACTTGATTTACAAGGAGATCATCAGGATGGAGAATAAAAGGACTTGGATTTATTGCAGGGTTGCGTACCCTGACGCACACGCGCTGGCGGTCCAACAGGCCAGTTTGGAGGCTTATGCGGAAGCAAGTGGCTTTGCGGTTGTAGGCACGACTGCTGAACAGGCCAGTGGGCTAGACTTCTCCCGCCGTGGGCTGGCCGAGGTTTCCGGTGCGGTGGCCGATGGGAAAATCGACCTCCTGCTGGTGGCGAACCTCTCCCGCCTGGGGCGGGATGCGGGAAAGGTGGACGCTTATCTGCGCTGGCTGGGAGATCAATTTGTTGAGGTGGTCTGTGCTGACGGCTCCATTCCGCAGACGGCCACCGAAATACTGCATGAGTTGATGAAAGCAAGCGGCATTTCGTTGGATAGGGAACATTAGGGGTTTAGGCTCTGCTTTCGACACGGTTCACAATTTATTTACATTTTTCCTTTGTTCCGTGCTTGACATTGGCGGACGAGGGTCTGAGCGGCACCAGCATGAAAAAGCGGGCGGAGTTCAACCGCATGATCGCCGCCTGCAAGCGTGGCCGCATCGACATGATCCTCACCAAGTCCGCATCCAGGTTCGCCCGGAACACGGTGGACTGCCTCAAGGTGATCCGTACCCTGAAAGCCAGGGGCATCGCTGTGATCTTTGAAAAGGAAAATATCAACACCCTGACCGAGTCCAGCGAGTTCCTGATCACCCTATTCAGCAGCTTCTCCCAAGCGGAGAGCGAGTCCATGGGAGCGAACATTGTCATGGGGATGCGGCAGAGCATGAAGGAGGGCAAGATCCCCTTCAAGTACAGCAGGACGCTGGGCTACCGCAGGGGGCCGGACGGCAGGCCGGAGATCGACCCGGAGGAGGCCGAAACGGTGCGGCTGATCTACGCCCGCTATCTGGAGGGCCGCAGCCTGGGCGACATCCAGCGGGAGCTGACCGAGAGGGATATCCCCACGGCGAAGGGTATCCAGGGCTGGTCACGGCAGGTGATCCAGAATATCCTGACCAGCGAAAAGTACATCGGGGACGGACTGCGGCAAAAAACCTACACCACCGGCCCCATTGGTGATAAAAAGACGGTGAGGAACAACGGCGAACTGCCCATGTACTACACCAGGGACAATCACCCCGCCATCATCCCCAGGGATGTCTTCTACCGGGTGAAGGAGGAGATGGCCCGCAGGGCCAGCAAGCGGAAGGTGATGCAGAAAAGCGCCAAGACCGAGCAGGGCAAATACTCCGCCAGATACGCCCTGTCCGAGCTGTTGGTGTGCGGGGAGTGCGGTACGCCCTACAAACGCTGTACCTGGGCCAGGAATGGGAAGAAGCGGATCGTCTGGCGGTGCGTCTCCCGGCTGGAGTTCGGCACGAAATACTGCCACAACTCCCCCACGCTGGACGAGGACAGGCTCCACCGGGCCATCGTGGCCGCGCTGAACGAGTACGGCGCTATCCGGGCCGAGGTCAGGGCCGATGTTCTGGAACTGACGGAACTGACCATGAGCGGCGGTGAGGACGGCGGCATGAGCCTTCTTGAACTGCGGCAGAGACTGGATGCCCTGACTGCGGAACAGGCGGTTGTGCTGGACAAAATTCTGGAAAATGCAGACAGTAAGGAGCTGAACTCCCAGCTCGAAACGGTGACGGCGGAGAAGCAGAGCGTCCTGGACCAGATTGCAGCCTACCAGCAGGATGAGAAGCAGCAGGCCGCCCAAGCCTCCAGACGGCAGGAGATGGAGGAATGGCTGGACCAGCAGCCCATGTGCTTCACGGAGTACGATGACACCCTCACCCGCAGGTTCGTAGAGCAGATTACCGTGGTGGACGCCGAGACCATCCAGGTCAAGATCAGGGACACGGAGGTTGTGATCGAGAAGAAGATCTGTTAAAATAGGGACTGGAGGGACACAGCATGGCAATTTTCATAACTGGCGACACCCACGGAGATTTTACCCGTTTCAAGAAAAGTATCTTCTACGAACAAGCGAAGCTGACCAAGGATGACTGCGTCATGATCGCCGGCGACTTCGGCGGCATCTGGGACGGCGGCAAAGAGGAGCGGCACTGGCTGGACTGGCTGGAGGCAAAGCCCTTTACCACCCTGTTCGTCTCCGGCAACCATGAGAACTTCGATATGCTGGCCGAGTTCCCGATTGAGGACTGGAATGGCGGCAAAGTGCAGCGCATCCGCCCCTCGGTGATCCACCTGATGCGGGGTCAGATCTACGACATCCAGGGCAGGACCTTCTTTGCCATGGGCGGGGCCAGCAGCCACGATATCCAGGACGGCATCCTGGAGCCGGACGACCCGCTGTTCAAGAAGAAATGCCGAAGGCTGGACGCCAGCGGGGCGATGTATCGGGTGAACCACCGCTCCTGGTGGAAGGAGGAGCTGCCCAGCGAGGAGGCGTATCGAACCGCCAGGGCTAACCTGGACAGAGCGGGCTGGGCGGTGGACTACATCATCAGCCATTGCTGTCCTACCTCAGTGCAGGACGAACTGAGCGGCGGGTTTTACCAAGCCGATGCCCTGACAGATTTTCTGGAGGAGGTGGCCCAGCGGTGCCGGTTCAAATACCACTTTTTTGGACACTACCATACCAACCGGATCATACGGGAAAAATATGTCCTGCTGTACGAACAGATCATCAGATTGAACCTGTGAAAAGAATCCGGCAGGGCGGGAGCCCATCAGGCTCCCA
>CATABD010000101.1 GCA_949494735.1 uncultured Oscillospiraceae bacterium | reverse complement strand
CGAAAGGGAGGCGGTTCCATGAACCGCCTCCCTTTCGCATGTCATGTGTCCGGCGCCTGTCCGCGCCTCAAAGGGTCAGTTTGCGTTGAGCTGATCCAGCACCGGCTGGACCACCGCCATCTTTTCCGCCACCCAGGCCTTCCAGTTCTGCTCCAGGTCCCCGTCCTTGAGAATCAGCTTGGCGTACTCGTCCGCAAGGTCCATGGTCGCTTGGGATTTCTCCCTGGAGCTGAGGGTCTCATAGTCGTACTCCCGGGGAAGCAGCGTGGTCTCGTCGCTGAGCTGGTCCCGGAGCTTGTAGAAGCGCCGCACGGTGTCCTGGATTTCCGTGCTGTAGTTGGGGCTGACCAGGGCGAAGTCGTCCGTCAGCACCACGCTGCCGAAATAGGAGTCCTTGGAGGGGTATTTGCCGGCCATGACCGACAGGTGCTCGCCCTGGATGGACGGATCCAGCAGGGAGACGTAGTTCCCGTTCTCATCCCGCTCCCAGTCAACCCCCTCAAAGCCCATGTTCACCAGGTTCTGGCCCTCCTCGGTGGCGCAGAAATCCAGAAGATCCATGGCACGCTCGAACTTTTCATCGCTGATGGTGGGGCTGAAGATGACCTGCCCCCAATAGTTGGCGTCCTCGCGGTAGTGGTATTTCCCGTCCTCGCCCACCAGCTGGGCCAGATGCAGCACCTCGTCGGGATCGAGCCCCTGGGCGGTCAGGCCGTTGCGGATGTAGGTGATGAGGATGGCGTGGCCGTCCTCCAGGGCGATGCCGGAGGTTCCCTGCACGTAGAACTTCTGGGAGCCCTCGTAGCGGGTGAAGGTGTAGAACTCAGGGTCGATGACCCCCTCTTTGTACATCTGCTGGTAGGTTTTCAACGACTCCAGGGTGCGCTCGTCCGCAGGGGCCCATCGGAACGTGCCGGTTTCATCCTGGTAGTAGCCGTCCCCGATGTTGCAGGCCTGGGAAAAGTCCGTGGTGGGCCACAGCTTTGCCAGGTCATAGGTGCGGATGCTCAGGCCCACCAGGCTGTCGCCCACATTGCCGGGATCCTTTTCCAGGAAGGTGCGGGCGATTTCCGCCAGCTCGGAGGGGGAGTATGTGTCCTTGATCTCCAGGCCGCAGGCCTCCAGCCAGTCCTTGCGCATGTAAAGCAGGGCGTGGTAGCTCAGCCGCTCGCTGGGGCGGTTGGTAGAAAAGACCGGCCGCCACAGGCAATAGGTGCCGCCCAGCTTCTCCTCGGCGATGGCGGCGATGGGGACGTCATCCTGGGTTTTGGCCAGGTTGGGCCAGCGCTCCTTCCAGTCGTCGGGGAAGCGGTAGATGGCGTCCTGGGAGGCGTAGGTCTCGATCTCGCCGTAGGGGTATTCCGCGTGGGCCACGTCGGGCATGTCGCCGGAGTTGATCCAGACGCGCAGCCGCTCGTCCCAGTCGGACACGTCGATGGTGGTGGCGATGATGTCGAAATCAATGTTATAGGTGTCCAGCCAGTAGCGGCCCCAGTCGTCCCCGCCGTAGTCGCCGCCGGATTTGATGCCCGCCATCAGCCAGGTCAGGGTCAAATGCTCGTCGTAAGTCTTCTTATCCGCAGGCGGGTTCGTGGCGCCGGGGGCCGCAGAGGCGGGCGCGGGGGTGGCGCTGGCGTCCGCCGGGCCTTCCTGGGCGGGGGAGCACGCCGCCAGGCCCAGCATGAGCAGGAGCAGAACGCTCAGCAGCGCGCACAGGGTTCGCTTGGACTTTTTCATAATGGTCTTCCTCCTTCGTGATGTTTCTGAACGGGGGCCTTCACAGCTCCCGGACATGATGCGTTCAGGACTTGATGGCGCCCACCATGACGCCCTTGGTGAAGTGCTTTTGCAGGAAGGGGAAAATGCACATGATGGGCAGGGTGGTGACGATGACGGCGGCCATTTTGATGCCCATATCGAAATTCCGGGCGGCCGCCTCCATGGAGCTGGTGTTGCTGGAGATGTTGGACTCCATCACAATGGAGCGCAGCACCACCTGCAGGGGGACGATATCGTTGTTGCGGATGAAAATCAGCGCGTTATACCACTCGTTCCAGCGGTCCACGATGCAGAACAGGGCGACCGTGGCCACAATGGGCTTTGCCAGGGGGAGGATGACGGAGAACAGGATGCGCCATTCCCCCGCCCCGTCCAGCTGGGCCGATTCCACCAGCGCCTGGGGGATGGAACAGAAAAAGTTCCGGGCGATGACAAAGTAGAACACGTTGACGCCGCCGGCCAGCACCACGGACCAGATGGTGTTGGTGAGCTTCAGCTCCCTCATCTGCATGTACAGCGGAAGAATGCCGCCGTTGAAGAGCATGGTGAACAAAATCGCGGCGAGAATGAATTTCTTGCCGGGGAAGCTGGGCCTGCTGGTGCCGTAGGCCAGGGACAGCGTCAGGAACAGGTTCAGCGGTACGCCCAGGCATACGATGAGCAGCGAGGTTTTGAAGCCGGTGGCAATGCGCTGGTCGGCCAGCAGGTTCCGGTAGTTCTCCAGCGTGGGGGCGGTGGGGAAGAGCAGCAGCGGATGGTCCAGGTATTCCCGCTGGGTGGAGAATGAGATGGCCACCGCGTTGACAAGCGGGACGATGATGATAAGGATCAGGCACCCGACGGCCAGGACGATCAGAACGTCCGCCAGGGACAGCTGTTTTTTCTTCATGGAGCGTCCTCCTTTGGGGGCGGCGCCGGTCAGCCGAACAGGCCGGTTCCGCCTAATTTTTTCGCGCCCCAGTCTGCGGCCACCAGGAAGAAGCAGTTGACCACCGAACGGAACAGGCTGATGGCCATGGAGAAGCCGAAATCAGGCACCGAGCCAAAGGTGACCCGGTAGATATACATGTCCAGGATCTCGCACACGTCGGCCACCGCCGGGTTGGAGAGGTTGAATATCTGCTCGAACCCCCCTGTCATCAGGTTGCCGATGGACAGCACCAGCATCACGATAATGGTGGGCTTCAGGTTTGGAAGCGTCACATGGACCAGGGTCTGCCACCGGCTGGCGCCGTCCAGCTTTGCCGCCTCGTACTGGTCCATGTCTATCCCGGAGAGGGCGGCCAGGTAGATGATGGCGTTCCACCCCGCGGACTTCCAGCTCTCCGTGATATACAGGATGGGCGCGAACAGCCGGCTGCTCCCCAGAAAGTTCACCTTGTCCAGCCCCAGCATGGACAGCACGCCGTTGAGCAGGCCGTCCATGGACAGGGTGTTGGTAATCAGGCTGGCGACGATGACCCACGATAGAAAATAGGGGAAGGTGAATATGGTCTGCGCGGCTTTTTTGTACCGCTTGCCGGCGCATTCGTTGAGCAGGAGGGCCAGGATGATGGGGACCGGGAATTGGAACAGCAGCCTGCCGATATTGATCCGCAGGGTGGTGAACACCGAGCGGAGAAACGCCGCGTCCCGGAACACATACATGAAATTCTCCCAGCCGCACCAGGGGCTGCCCCAGATACCCCCCTTGGCGCTGTAGGTTTTGAACGCCAGCAGCAGGCCGGACATGGGGCCGTAGGCAAAGAGCACGAACCAAATCAGCCCCGGAAGCATCAGGCCGTAAATGGCCCGGCTTTTCCAGATATCCCGCCCCAGGCGGGACAGCTTGCGAGGGATTGTCTGTTTCAATGCGCTCCCCCCTAAAAGTCCCGTTTCATGTGATCCATTTCGCCCTCAAATTCCAGCTCGTGGGCCAGCTCCACCACCATGCGCATCTGGTTGGCGCTTCTCATCACGCTGCCGTGGACGACTACGTTTTCAAAATGGATCCGCCTGGGCCAGCGGATTTCCTGGTGCATTTCAAATCCGCGGATGATGGACACGGGGAAAACCGGCCCTTCCACGGTGATATTGCGGAAATACACGTCCTCCACCTCGCCCCGCACCCGGTCCAGCGAATACTTGGAGTCCAGGATCTTGATGTCCACCAGCTTTTCCTGGGCGTCCTCAATCCGGATGTCCTCGTACACCACGTTATGGACCCGGGCCCTGTCCGCGTTGTGGATGGTGAACACCCCGCCGGACTGGTTCCCCTCGTATTCGCAGTGGATCACGTCGCAGTCGGAGTAGACGATGTCCGAAACCTCCCGGCAGCGCAGCTCATATCCGATTTCCAGCGCGTTTCCCGGCTCGGCGTTCCACAGCACGCAGTCCCGCACCACCACGTTCTTCACGTCGCAGCATGCGGCGGGCGTGGGCAGCGGGCAGGCCTTGATGACAACGCAGTCGTCCGCCGCGCGGATGAAGCAGTGTTCCACCAGCACGTCTTGGCAGCCCACGATATCAATCCCGTCGCCGGTAACCAGGCGGGAGAGCACGTTGACGTCCCGGATTTCCACGTGGGTGCAGGCCCCCGGCACGATATTCCACACGCCGTTGTCCACAATGGTGATGCCCTGTACCAGGATATTCCTTCCCAGGGAGAACTCCGCCATCAGGCGGCCCCCGTTTTCGTCCGGCTTGTGCCACACCGCGCCGTACAGGATTCCGTTCCCTGTCACCGACACGTCGTCGGCCATGTAGGAGCGGATCCGGCCGCACACGATGCTGCCCTCCTCCAGGTAGGCGCTCTGCCCGGTTTGAAGCTCAAGGGTGCCCACGTTGTAAACCCTGCCCTCTTCAAAGCAGTAGGTGGGCTTGGAGGCGGGCCGGGGCACGTAGTGGGACTGGAGCAGAAACAGCGGGCGCTTCAGGTCGCCGTCAAATTCGATGCTCAGCTTCTTCAGGCCCGGGGCGGTGAAGCGCAGGGTACGCCCCTCCAGCTCGTGGGGAATGCCCAGCGACAGCGGCCGGATCACCGCCCGGTCCACCGGCCCGGACACCCGCACCTCCACCGGGAACGCCATCCTGGTCTTGCGCACCACCACCGCGTAGTCAAAGGAGTCCGTGTGGTAGACGGTCTGCGGCCGGCCGTCGCAGTAGAGCTCGTAGCGCTGGGACCGGGGGAGCTCTGCCTCAGAGCCCACCTCAAACAGGGGCTCCTTCGGAAACAGCGGATTTGGATTGAATTTCAGCATAACACCCTCCTTGTTGTCACGGCCTGACGGCGGTTCCGTCGGGCAGGCGCGCCAGCATCCAGTCCCAGGCCACCCTGCTCTCCTTACAGGGATATTTTGCGGCCAGCTCCTCGTTGATATCCACGCCGATGCCGGGGTTCTCATTCAGATAGAGGAAGCCGTCCCGGTACTCAGGCATTCCGGGGAACATGTCCCGCATCAGCGGCCCGTTCAGCGTGGGGTAGAGGCCGTTGAAGCTGTCCGCCCACTCCTGGACGCCGAAGTTGGGGCTGGAGATGTCCAGATGGGCGTTGACGGCATGCCCGATGGGGGTCATGTCGATGGGGCCGTGCCAGGCGGTCCGCACGCCGTAGGCGTCGCAGAAGGCCACCAGCTTCCGGGCGGGGGTGATGCCGCCGATCTGGCTGACGTGGACGCGGATGTAGTCGATCAGCCGGGCGCTCACGATGGACGTCCACTCGTGGGGGTTGTTGAACAGCTCGCCCATGGCCAGGGGAGTGGCGCACTGCTGGCGGATGGTGTGGAACCAGGCGGTCTGCTCCGGCTGGAGTACGTCCTCCAGGAAAAGCAGATGGTACGGCTCCAGCGCCTTGGCGAAATTCAGCGCGTCGATGGGGGCCAGCCGCTCGTGGACGTCATGGCAGAACTCAAGGGAGTCCCCATAGGTGACGCGGAGCTTTTCCATCAGCTCCAGCACGTTTTTCATGTATGCCTTGGGGTCAAAATACCCGCCGGGGAAGGGGTGTTCCGGCCTGTGCAGGTTGGGGTTCTTTCCGCCGTAGCCGCCCACCTGTACGCGGATCCTGCGGTAGCCCCGCTCCCGCAGGGCCTCCACCCGCTCCAGGGTCTGCTCCGCGTCGGCCCCCTCCGCGTGGGTGTAGCAGGGGATGCCCGGCCTGCATTTCCCGCCGAACAGCTGGTAGAGCGGCATTCCCGCCAGCTTCCCCTTGATGTCCCACAGCGCCATGTCTACCCCGGACAGCGCGTTGTTGAGCACGGGGCCGTTGCGCCAATAGCTCATACCCATGGCGGACTGCCAGATGTCCTCAATGTTGGCGGGGTCCTTGCCAATGAGGAACGGGCGCAGGTATTCCTCGATGGCGGTTACCACCGCCAGATAGCGGTGGGTAAACGTGGCGCAGCCTACGCCGTACAGGCCGGGTTCGTTGGTCTCCACCTTTACGGCCACCAGGTTGACGCCCTCCGGCGCCGTGCAGATGGCCCGCACGTCCCGTATTTCAAGTCCCATGCCCTTCAGCCTCCTTTCTCTTGCCGCCCCAGCCGTCGCAGGAGCCGCTCTCCGGCATACCCGGCAGAATCAGCCCGCCGTCGACGCGCAGGGTGGTTCCCGTGATATACGACGCCTCCGGGGAGGCCAGAAACGCCACGGCCGCCCCCACGTCCGCCGGGACGCCCACCCGCTCCAGGGGGATGCGCCTGCCCAGCTTGTCCCAGAAATCCACCGGGACCGCTTTGTGCCTGGCCAGTTCGGCCAGCTCCTCCTTGCTGCGCACGGCGATGGCCCCCGGCGCCACGCAGTTCACCCGGATGCCATAGGGGGCCAGGTCCAGCGCCGCAGACTGGGAGGCCCTGGTGACCGCGGCCTTGACGCCGCCATAAATTCCGTCCTGGGGATAGGCGCGCTCGGCCCGGGAGGAGGTGATCTGGATGATGCACCCCCTTGTGCCGCTGCGGACCATGATCCGGGCGGCGGCCTGGGTGCAGAACAGGTAATTTTTCAGATCCAGGTCGATCAGGTCGTTGACCCCCTGCTCCGTCAGGTCCAGGATGCCCTCGAAGCGGGTGGCGCCCGCGTTGTTTACCAGTACGTCCAGCCCGCCCAGCCTGTCCGCGGCGGCCTCCACAAATGCCGGGCCTGCGCCGGGCTCCCGCAGGTCCGCGCGCCAGATCTCACAGCGCCTGCCAAATTCCTGCTCAATCCGGCGCTGGAGCCGGACGGCCTCCTCCTGGGCGGAGCAGTAGGAAAAGGCGATGTCATAGCCGTGCCCGGCCAGGGCAAGGGCAATCCCTTTCCCGATGCCCCGGCTGGCGCCGGTGACGGCAGCTACTTTGTTTGCCATGGTATTCCCTCCTCAGTCCTCAGTTTATAGGCGCATCACCGCCGCCGGGCTGGGCGCGCTGATGCGCTGTGCGGGGGTTGGGGCCACATCCCCGCTTGGATCAACCCGGAACACGCATACGTCCCCGGAGAGCTGGTTGGCAACCAGCAGGTCGCCGGCCTCCTCATCCAGAAGGAAGTGCCGCGGGAACCGGCCGCCGCTGGGGCGCCTGCCCCGCAGGCTCAGCAGGCCGCTGCCGGGCTCCACCGAAAACCAGACAAGCTCATCCGTCCCGCGCACACAGGCGTAGAGCATCCCATAGCGCCGGGACAGCTGCAAATGGGCGGTGAGCACCATGCCCTCCCGCCGCTGGGCCGCGTCCCAGAAGGCCGGGATCATGGCGGTATTGTCCGCGCCGAACTGGAGCATGAAAATCTGGTTGCTCAGCTCGGCGGTGACGTAGGCCACCGGCAGGCTGTGGTGAAAGGCCATATGCCTGGGCCCGCTGCCGGGGGGGAAGGGGATGGATGGCTGCCGGGGGTTGGGATACAGGGAACCGTCCGGGTTTCGCAGATAGCGGTAGATCTGGTCCGCGCCCAGGTCGGCCACAAAGAGCTCCCCGCCGCCGGGGGAGAGCCAGCTGCTGTGGATGTGGGGCCCCGCCTGCCGCTTGGGATCCGGGCCGCTTCCGCTGTAGGAAAACTGCTGCAAAACTCCCATATTTCCCGTGGCGCCGCCTACCACCGTCAGCGAGCCGGACTCATAGTTTGCCACATAGGCCGCATCTGTCCGGCGGTCAAAGCAGATATGGCAGCTCCCGCTGCCGGGGAAGCGGATGGATTTGTCCAACGCAATTGCGCCATCCGCCGTTTTTTTGCATCGGGCAAGTCCGCCCTGGCCGCCCTCCTGTACCGCGAAGAAACAGTCTCCGTCGCCGGGGACCAGGTAGGAGGGGTTTTCTGTGGGGCAGACGCCTGCCTCCCGGTATACCCCGTCCGCGCCCCGCTCCAGGGCCAGGATGCCGGAACCCGCCTGAACTGGGATCCAATCCGGCAACTGCGTGTATTCGCCAATCAAAACCACGGCGTGTCCTCCTCACTCCAAGATACATATCTTAAACATCACAAAAACATTATCTAATTTTTAGGACGAATAATCAATTCATAAATTGTACAAAATTGCCCTGTCTATCTTGTGCGAATCGACGGTAAATACATGGGAGAGCGAGGAATTCTTGACAAAAAAGATAGCTTATGCTATCATACCATCGCTGTTGTCCGTTGGGGGCGCCTGGGCGTGAATAATGTTTAGGGGATGTTTAGATGCTGGCATATCAGAGGACATATGAAAAGATTCTGGAAGACCTGAGAAATGACGTTTACCCCGTAAATTCCCTGCTGCCGCCGGAGCCCAAGCTGGAGGAAATATATCATGTGAGCCGTACAACGGTCCGGCGCGCCATCGCGCAGCTGGCGGACGAAGGGTATGTGAAGGTGAAGCAGGGCTATGGGACTGTGGTGTTAAAGAACATTTATCCTGATGACTCCTTCGCGTTTTCCAGGCTGCGCCACTTTGAGGACATTATCTCCGTCCGGCACGCGTCCATTCCTGATCCCCAGCACATGACGGCGCGCGGCATGTATGTTGATCTGGTGGAGGCTGACGTCAAAACTGCGGAAGCGCTGAACATTGCGATCGGTACGCCGGTTTACCGCCTTCAGCGTATTTTCTACAGCAGGGATATTCCCCTTATGTACCTGTTTGATTACATCCGCACGGACTTCTTCCCCCAGCTTGACAAATATACCAACGAATTTTGGGATCTGTACCCGTTCCTCATCAAAAAATACGGCGTCCAATACAAGGGCTGCGTGGAGTATATTTCCGCGGCGGCCGCCGACCTGGTGGATTCCCAGATCCTCCACATTGAGCCGGGCGCCCCGCTGCTGAAAACGCGGAGGGTGGCCCAGTGCGACAAGGGGCCGCTGGAATACGCCGTTCTGCATGTCCGCACGGACGTCACCGAGCTGTGCATCACCATGGGGGACAATATCCCCTTTGACTCCACCAATTAGGTACGGAGATATAAGGGTGCGTTAAAAACAGAAAATCCGTTTGAAATCGTCGATTTCAAACGGATTTTCTGTGCGCCGATAAAGGCGGGCGGATCATAACAAGGGGCAAGCGTCAATCGCCTGTATTGAAGTAGTCGGAATTGATTTTATAGATAGAGATGGATTGGGCGACATATACGCCAACCTCGTATCGGACTAAAAGCTCCGACAAGAGCTGCCCGTCAATCAGCTTGATGCTCTTTTGCTGCTGCTTCTCAATGTAGGAAACGGCGTCGTCTGTAAAGCTGGAGGTGGTAATGAAGATCCCCTTGTTTATATGCTCCATAGCGCCCACAAACTTTTGAAGGTCGGGCCGGCCTATTTTGTTTTTCGGAGCGTACCGTTTGGCCTGCAAGTAAATCAAGCCAAGGCCCAGCCTGTCCTCGCTGATGATTCCGTCAATTCCCCCGTCATGGGAGGCCCCGGTGACAACGCCCGCCTGATCGTCGGGCCCATACCCCATTTTCAACAGGAGGGAGACGACCAGGTGCTCAAAAAAGCTGGGGTCCTGCTTATAGATAGCGTCCAGAAGCTGCTGCCTGATGGCAGAAACATGCTCCAGCATGGCCGCGCTGATTTTTTCCTCCGGCAGAAGGTCGCCGGATGCCTTTGTCCCAATTGATGGGAGGCCAACGGCAGCGTCCGCTTTATCGGTGAGCAAGGCAAACCTGTTCTTTTTTCCCTGCTGTCCCGATATGCGGAATACCTTGATGGGATAGGCGGTGGGGAAATCAAGTCCGGCGCAACGGCGCCTTATTTGCCCGTTTACAACTCCCACAGGGTCTTTGGCGCCAAATTCATACAAGCCGTTTTTTACAATGGCATGGTAGATTTCCTTTGCCGTCAGCCTGTAGCGCGACAAGATTTTTAAGAATTTGGGACAGGATAAATGAGAAAAAACGGC
>CATABD010000100.1 GCA_949494735.1 uncultured Oscillospiraceae bacterium | reverse complement strand
CCAGAGGGGCGGGGCCGGTTCTTCACTTATTCCGGGGCAGCCCCGCCATCGTCCAGGGAGATGGACAGAATCTCGTCCTCCTCCTCGGGCTCGTCTGGCTCAAGGGCGTCGTCATCGCCGGGGAGGTCATCCTCCTCACGCGGGCCGTCAGCCAGGGCGGCTACTTCGCGGAAGCGGTTTTCCTCGTGAACCTCGTCCTCAATCTCGTCCAGCTTGCGGTAGGCGGCAAGGCCGGAGCCCGCGGGGATCAGCTTTCCGATGATGACGTTTTCCTTCAGGCCCAGCAAGTGGTCCACCTTGCCCTTGATGGCGGCCTCGGTGAGCACCTTGGTGGTCTCCTGGAAGGAGGCGGCGGACAGGAAGGACTCGGTGGCCAGCGACGCCTTGGTAATGCCCAGCAGCAGCCGGGTGCAGGTGGGCAGGACCAGCGGTTCTCCGTCCTCCCGGGTCTCCCCGGCCTCGGTGCGCTGCCGGATGGCGGCGCAGGCGTCGCGGAACTCAATGATGTCAATGGTGGAGCCGGACAGCAGGTTGGAATCGCCGGCGTCCTCCACCCGCACCTTGCGCATCATCTGCCGGACAATGACCTCAATGTGCTTGTCGTTGATGTCCACGCCCTGCTGGCGGTAGGGCTTCTGGACCTCCTGGATCAGGTAGTTGTGCACCGCGTCCACGCCCCGGATGCGCAGCACCTCGTGGGGGGACAGCGCGCCCTCGGTGAGGCGCTGGCCCTTCTTCACCTGGTCGCCGGACTTCACCCGGATGCCGGAGCTGTAGGGCAGGGCATAGGTGACCACCTCGCCGTCGTCGGCGGTGATGGTGACGTTGCACAGGGTGGCCCGCTTGGTCTCCTCCACGGCGACCACGCCGGAAATCTCAGCCAGCTGGGCCATTTTCTTGGGCTTGCGGGCCTCCAGCAGCTCTTCCACGCGGGGAAGGCCCTGGGTGATGTCGCCGCCGGCCACGCCGCCGGTGTGGAAGGTACGCATGGTCAGCTGGGTGCCCGGCTCGCCGATGGACTGGGCGGCGATGATGCCCACCGCCTCGCCCTGGCCCACGGGCTCACCAAAGGCCAGGTTCATGCCGTAGCACTTGGCGCACACGCCGGAATGGGCCTCGCAGGTGAGCACGGAGCGCACCTTGACGGCGATCCTGCGCTCCGGCTCTCCCTCGGCTTCGGCCTGGGCGCGGAGCTTGTGTTCGATGCGCTTGGCCAGTTCGCCGTCCACCAGCGTGTCCCGGCCGGCCAGCACCCTGCCGGTCTCAAAGTCCGTCACGTCCTCCGCCAGGTAGCGGCCGCGCAGGCGCTCCTCCAGGGTCTCGATAATCTGGCCGTTCTCATTGATCTCGGACACGGTGATGCCGTCGTGGGTCTGGCAGTCCTCCTCGCGGATGATGACCTCCTGGGACACGTCCACCAGGCGGCGGGTCAGATAACCGGAGTCGGCGGTACGCAGGGCGGTGTCCGCCATGCCCTTACGGGCGCCCCGGGAGGAGATGAAGTACTCCAGCACGGTCAGGCCCTCGCGGAAGTTGGACTTGATGGGGATCTCGATGGTGCGGCCCGAGGTGTCGGCCATCAGGCCGCGCATACCGGCCAGCTGGCGGATCTGGGCCTGGGAACCACGGGCGCCGGAATCCGCCATCATGAAGATGGGGTTGTAGCGGTCCATGGACGCCTGGAGGGCGTCGGACACGTCGGCGGTGGTCTTTTCCCAGGCGGACACCACCAGGCGGTAGCGCTCGTCGTTGGTGAGAAAGCCCCGCTTGTACTGGTTCTCGATCTTGACGACTTCCTTCTCGGTGGCGGCGATAAGCTCCCGCTTCTCGTCGGGGACGGTCATGTCGGCGATGGCCACGGTGAGGGCGCCCCGGGTGGAGAACTTGTAACCCCGGGCCTTGATGGTGTCCAGCACCTCGGCGGAGCGGGTAAAGCCGTGCTTGGCGATGCAGCGGTCCACGATCTTGCCCAGCTGCTTCTTGCCGCAGATGAAGTTGATTTCCGGCTCAAAGACTTGCTCGGGGTCGGAGCGGTCCACAAAGTCCAGATCCTGGGGGATGCCCTCGTTAAAGAGCAGGCGGCCCACGGTGGTGCGCACCAGCTTGTGGCGCGTCTCACCGCCGATTTCCGCATAGCGGCGGACCAGGATGGGTTCGTGGAGCTCCAGGATGCCCTCGGCGTAGGCCAGCTGGGCCTCGTTGTCGTCGGAGAATACGCTGTATACCTCTTTCGCCTTGCCGTCTGCGGCCTGGGCGCACAGGGCGGGGGTGGTGCGGTACCAGCGGTTTGCCTCCCCATCCCAGACCCACACCCGGTCGTTCTCAGTCACCGCGCCGTCGGACAGCGCCTTGGCGGCGTCGGCGGGGGTCTGATAGGCAAAATCAGGGTCGTAGGCGGGGTCCCGCTCGTAGGTCAGGTAGTAGGAGCCCAGCACCATGTCCTGGGTAGGCACGGTGACCGGCCCGCCGTCGGAGGGCTTGAGCAGGTTGTTGGCGGCCAGCATGAGGATGCGGGCCTCGGCCTGGGCCTCGGCGGACAGGGGGACGTGGATGGCCATCTGGTCGCCGTCGAAGTCGGCGTTGAAGGCGGTGCACACCAGGGGGTGGAGCTTCATGGCCCGGCCCTCCACCAGCACCGGCTCGAAGGCTTGTATGCCCAGGCGGTGGAGGGTGGGGGCGCGGTTGAGCATGACGGGATGCTCCTTGATGACGGATTCCAGGGCGTCCCACACGGCGGGGGTGCCCTTGTCCACTTCCTTCTTGGCGGCCTTGATGTTGCTGATGCCGCTCTCCACCAGCTTCTTCATGACGAAGGGCCGGAACAGCTCAATAGCCATCTCCTTGGGCACGCCGCACTGGTAGATTTTCAGCTCGGGGCCCACCACGATGACGGAGCGGCCGGAGTAGTCCACCCGCTTGCCCAGCAGGTTCTGGCGGAAGCGGCCCTGCTTGCCCTTGAGCAGGTCGGACAAGGATTTGAGGGCCCGGTTATTGGCCCCGGTGACGGCGCGGCCCCGGCGGCCGTTGTCGATCAGGGCGTCCACCGCCTCCTGGAGCATCCGCTTTTCGTTGCGCACGATGATGTCGGGGGCGTTGAGCTGGATGAGCCGCTTCAGGCGGTTGTTGCGGTTGATGACCCGGCGGTACAGGTCGTTCAGGTCGGAGGTGGCGAAGCGCCCGCCGTCCAGCTGCACCATGGGGCGCAGCTCGGGGGGGATGACGGGCAGGACGTCGATAATCATCCATTCCGGCTTGTTGCCGGAGATGCGGAAGGCGTCCACCACCTCCAGCCGCTTGACCAGCTTGGCCTTCTTCTGGCCGCTGGCGTCCTTCATCTGGGCGCGCAGGGAGGCGGACAGCTCCTCCAGATCCAGGTCGGCCAGCAGCTTTTTCACGGCCTCCGCGCCCATGCCGGCGTCGAAGTCGTCCTCGTAATACTCCCGCAGCTTCTTGTACTCCGCGTCGGTAAGAATCTGGTTGCGGGTCAGGTGGGTGTAGTCGGGGCCAGGATCGGTGACGATATAGGCGGCGAAGTACAGCACCTTTTCCAGAATCCGGGGGCTGATATCTAGCAGCAGCCCCATCCGGGAGGGGATGCCCTTGAAATACCAGATATGGCTCACCGGGGCGGCCAGCTCAATGTGGCCCATGCGCTCCCGGCGGACCTTGGCCCGGGTGACCTCCACGCCGCAGCGGTCGCACACCTTGCCTTTGAAGCGGATCTTCTTGTACTTGCCGCAGTGGCACTCCCAGTCCTTGGTGGGACCAAAGATGCGCTCACAGAACAGTCCGTCCCGTTCCGGCTTGAGGGTGCGGTAGTTGATGGTCTCCGGCTTTTTTACCTCGCCATAGGACCAATCGCGGATCTGCTCCGGGGAGGCGATGCCGATGCGGATGGCGTTGAATTCAGCGTAGCTCATTATTTCACCCTCCCTTCTCAGTCCTCGCCGCCGAAGAGGCCGTCCTCTTCGGCGCCGTCGTCGTCAGCGGCGGCCAGGTCGTCGTCGTCGCTGGTCTCCTTCATGGTAAAGCCCGCGTCGGCAAACTCGCTCTCGCTGCCCACGTCCTGATAGTGGTCGTAGTCGTCGTCGCGGAAGCGGCCGGGCTGGTAGTTGTCCTCGTCATCGTCCTTGAGCTCAATCTGGTTGCCGTTCTCGTCCAGCACCTGGATATCCAGGCACAGGGCCTGGAGCTCCTTCACCAGTACCTTGAAGGACTCGGGCACGCCCGGCTTGGGCACGTTGTAGCCCTTGACGATGGATTCATAGGTGCGCACGCGGCCGGTCACGTCGTCGGACTTGACGGTCAGGATTTCCTGCAGGGTATACGCCGCGCCGTAGGCCTCCAGCGCCCACACCTCCATCTCGCCGAAGCGCTGGCCGCCGAACTGGGCCTTGCCGCCCAAGGGCTGCTGGGTGACCAGGGAGTAAGGGCCGGTGGAGCGGGCGTGGATCTTGTCGTCCACCAGATGGTGGAGCTTGAGGAAGTAGACGTAGCCCACGGTGACGGGGTTGTCGAACCGCTCGCCGGTGCGCCCGTCGTACAGCCAGCTCTTGCCGTCCTCGCGCAGGCCGGCGAGCTTGAGGGTGTCGGCGATATCCTGCTCGTCGGCGCCGTTGAAGATAGGGGTGGCCACCTTCCAGCCAAGGGCCTTGGCGGCGTAGCCCAGGTGGACCTCCAGCACCTGCCCGATGTTCATACGGGAGGGCACGCCCAGGGGATTCAGCACAATGTCCAGGGGGGTGCCGTCGGGGAGGAAGGGCATATCCTCCTGGGGAAGGATGCGGGATACTACGCCCTTGTTGCCGTGGCGGCCGGCCATCTTGTCGCCCACGCTGATTTTGCGCTTCTGGGCGATGTAGACGCGGACCACCTGGTTGACGCCGGGGGACAGCTCGGCGCCCTCCTCCCGGGTGAATACCTTTACGTCCACCACGATGCCGTACTCGCCGTGGGGTACCTTCAGGGAGGTGTCCCGGGTCTCGTGGGCCTTCTCGCCGAAGATGGCCCGGAGCAGCCGCTCCTCGGCGGTCATCTCGGTCTCGCCCTTGGGGGTGACCTTGCCCACCAGGTAGTCGCCGGCGCGTACCTCCGCACCCACCCGGATGATGCCCCGCTCGTCCAAGTCTTTCAGGGCGTCCTCGCCCACGTTGGTGATGTCCCGGGTGATCTCTTCGGGGCCCAGCTTGGTGTCCCGGGCCTCGGTCTCGTACTCCTCGATGTGGATGGAGGTGAACACGTCCTCCTTCACCATGCGCTCGTTGAGCAGGATGGCGTCCTCATAGTTATAGCCCTCCCAGGTCATGAAGCCCATGAGGATGTTTTTGCCCAGGGCGATCTCGCCGTCGGCGGTGGAAGGGCCGTCGGCCAGGGTATCCCTGGCCCGGATCCGATCGCCCACGGCCACGATGGGCCGCTGGTTGATGCAGGTGCCATGGTTGGAGCGCAGGAACTTGGTCAGCTTGTAGTCCTTCTCACCCTGGCCGTCGTAGCGCACGGTCACATGGGTGGCGTCCACGGCGGTGACCACGCCGTCGCCTTCGGCCAGTACGGCCACCTCGGAGTCCTGGCAGTTCTTGTATTCCTGGCCGGTGGCCACGATGGGGGCCTGGGTGGTGAGCAGGGGGACAGCCTGGCGCTGCATGTTGGCGCCCATCAGGGCGCGGTTGGCGTCGTCGTTCTGGAGGAAGGGGATCTGGGCGGAGGCCACAGACACCATCATCTTGGGGGACACGTCCACATAGTCCACCCGGTCCCGGTCTACCTCAATGATTTCGTTGCGGTGGCGGCAGGCCACACGGGCGTTGACAAGGCGGCCGTCCCCGTCCACCGGCTCGGTGGCCTGGGCCACATTGAACTCGTCCTCCATGTCGGCGGTCATATAGTCCACCTGGCCGGTGACCCTGACGGCCACGCATTTGCCGTTCTCGTCCAGCACCTTCTCCGTGCGGCGGTAGGGGGCCTCAATAAAGCCGTAGCGGTTCACCCGGGCATAGGAGGCCAGATAGGAGATCAGGCCGATGTTGGGGCCTTCGGGGGTCTCGATGGGGCACAGGCGGCCGTAGTGGGAATAGTGGATGTCGCGCACGTCGAAGGAGGCTCGGTCACGGCTCAAGCCGCCGGGGCCCAGGGCGGACAGGCGGCGCTTGTGGGTCAGTTCCGCCAGGGGGTTGGTCTGGTCCATGAACTGGGACAGGGGGGAGGAGCCGAAGAACTCCTTGATGGCGGCGGTGACGGGCCGGATGTTGATGAGGGACTGGGGCGTCACAATGTCCAGATCCTGAATGGTCATCCGTTCCCGGATCACCCGCTCCATGCGGGTAAAGCCGATGCGGAACTGGTTTTGCAGCAGCTCGCCCACGCAGCGCAGGCGGCGGTTGCCCAGATGGTCGATGTCGTCGGGGGAGCCCACGCCGAAGGCCAGGCAGTTGAGGTAGTTGATGGACGCCATGATATCGTCCACGGTGATGTGCTTGGGGACCAGCTCGTCCATGCGGTCGCGGATGAGGTCGAAGAAGTCCTCCTCGCCCAGCTTTTCCGCCTCCCGCTTGTCCAGCAGCTCCTGGAGGACGCGCCGGCACACCTTCTCGGTGACGCCGGCCTTGGCGGGATCGAAGTCCACAAACTGGGACATGTCCACCATGCCGTTGGAGAACACCTTTACCATGTGCACGCCGGTGTGGAGGTCGTCCACCTCCACCACGGCCTCGTTGACGCCCAGATCGTCCAGCTCCCGGGCCCGCTCCCGGGTGAGCACCTCGCCCGCCTCGGCCACGATCTCGCCGGTGGCGGGGTCGGCCACAGGGGCGCCCAGCTTCTGGCCCGCCAGGCGGGTCCAGATGGCCAGCTTCTTGTTGAACTTGTACCGGCCCACCCCGGACAGGTCGTACCGCCGGGGGTCGAAGAACAGGGAGGTCAGCAGGCTCTCGGCGGAGTCCACCGTGGGGGGCTCGCCGGGACGCAGCTTGCGGTAGATTTCCAGCAAGGACTCCTCATAGCTCTTGCAGGAGTCCTTCTCCAGGGTGGCCAGGATGCGGGGATCCTCGCCGAACAGCTCGATGATGCCCGCGTCGCTGCGGGGGCCGATGGCCCGGATGAGGCAGGTGACGGGCAGCTTGCGGTTTTTATCGATGCGCACGTAGAACACGTCGGACAAATCGGTCTCATACTCCAGCCAGGCCCCGCGGTAGGGGATAACGGTGGAGGCGAAGGTGATGTTATCCGCCTTGTCCGCATTTTTGGAGAAGTACACGCCGGGGGAGCGCACCAGCTGGGAGACGATGACACGCTCCGCGCCGTTGATGACGAAGGTGCCCGCGTCGGTCATGATGGGGAAATCGCCCATGAAAATGGACTGCTCCTTGATCTCGTTGGTGGCCTTGTTGCGGAGGTGGACCTGCACCTTCATGGGGGCGGCATAGGTCATATCCTGTGCCTTGCACTCCTCAATGGTGTACTTGGGGGGGTCGTCCATGGAGAAGCTGATGAAGGACAGCTCCAGGTTGCCCGCGTAGTCGGTGATGGAATCCACATCGTTGAACACTTCCTGGAGGCCCGTCTCCAGGAACCATTTGTAGGACTTCTTCTGGATTTCCAGGAGGTAGGGCATCTCCAGGATATCCTCGCTGCGGGCGAAGCTCTTGCGCTTGGTCTTGCCGTACCAGACGTCTTTGACCGCTCTAGCCATATGCTCTTCACGCTCCACTTCGTAGATGATTCCGGGCGGCGGATAATTGATACGCCCGGGGCAGTTGTCACGAGTTGAAAATTCCCTCTTGCGTTTTTTGTGCACATCTGCTATACTGGCGGTACTAGGTGGGGAAGATATTCGTTCGCCTGTTGTGCACATAAGCAATTTATGATACCATAACCGCCGCCCCGCGTCAAGAGAAATTTTGGTGCCGGGGCGATTTTTGTATCAATTTCCCTGCGGGACAGGGGAGGGGGTCTTGAGGCGGTGCGAAACATACGAGCTTTTGCGCTGCTCTGTACTGCCGGCCGCATTGGCGGCGGTGAGCGTACATTATAATAAAGAGAAAGGAACCGCCCATGAGAGAGACCGTCTATCTGCTCCTCATCTGGCTGGGGGTGACCAGCGTCCTGGCCTTTGTCCTGTTTGGGTGGGACAAGCTGTTGGCAAAAACCCACCGCCGCCGCATTCCTGAGGCGGCGCTGCTGGGCTGCGCCTTGCTGGGGGGCGCAATCGGGGGGCTGCTGGGCATGGAGGTGTTCCGCCACAAGACCCGCAAGCCCTTGTTCCGGTTTTTGATCCCCCTGGCCCTGTGCGCCCAGGCTGCGCTTTTGGCCTGGGCCGCCTTGTGGGGGCCGGGGCGCTAATCGCCATAACAAACCTGCCCGCGCTGCCGTTTTCCGGCGAGCCAGGCAGGTTTTTGTTTTTCCAGAAAATTTTGTCCAACTTCCTGTTGACAATGGGCGCTTCAGGGGTTACAATAGCAATAGTTACAATTCAGTTACAAACAGTTACAACTTTTTGAGGAGGCACCCATGGCTGAAAAATCCGGCATCCTGACCTACAAAGGCCACCCGCTTCGCCGCAAGGACAACCTGATCTACTACGGTTCCATGGCCGACAAGTACATCGTCATGATCCAGGTGGTGAACACCGAGAAGGACGGCTCCCTGGAGCTTGCCAGCAAGGTTCACCTGCAGCTCCAGCTTACTGACCCCGACCTGAAGAGCAGGGACCGGGTGGTAAAAAAGAGCGACCTGCCCGACCTGTTTTCCGCCATCGACATGGGCTCCATCTGGCTCATGCGTGCGCTGGCGGGCAAGTGACCGGCCTATACCAAAGAAAATACTGTGGAGGTAGAGTCCCATGAATTTCAAAGTGAAGCTGGTCAGGTTTTTGACCGCCATCGGCCTTGCCCTTGCCATGTGCACCGGTGTAGCGTTTGCCTCCATCGGCAGCGCCGCCGTCACCGCCGACAGCTTGCGTCTGCGCAGCGAGGCGGGCACGGATTCCGAGACCTTGGACATGGCGCCCAAGGGCGCCGAGGTCACCGTGGAAGAAGATGTGGGTGATGGCTGGTATAAGGTTACATACGGCGGCAAGGTGGGCTACATGTTCGGTGAGTGGCTGAGGATTACTCTGGCCAACGGCACTGTGATTGAGGCCAAGCCCACCCCCTTGGCGGAGGAGCCTGAGCAGCAGAGGGGTCTGGTCACCGCAGATGTGCTTAACATCCGGGGGGAGGCCAGCACCGAGAGCGAGAAGGTGGGTACCCTGAAGGCGGGCATGGTGGTGGACATCCTGTCCGACCTGGGCAACGGTTGGTATCAGGTTGACGGCGGCTACGTGTCTGCCGAGTACATCACCCTGGTGGGTGCCGATTTTGAGGGTTCCAGCGAATTGGGCGCTGCCGCTGCGGCCATGGCCAAGAGCCTGTTGGGTTGCCGGTATGTCTCCGGCGGGCGCGGCCCCAGCAGCTTCGACTGTTCCGGGCTTATGTACTACATATATAAGCAGTTGGGCCATCCCATTGCCCGGGGTTCCTCCAGCCAGTATTATAACAGCGGCTATTTTGTATCTACCGACGCTATGCAACCCGGCGACCTGATTTTCTTCTTTGACCGCCGCTTTGACAGTTCCGGCGGCACACTGCCCACCACCCATGTGGGCATGTATGTGGGGGACGGCCAGTTTATCCATGCCTCCACCACATCCTACAGGGTGCAGTATGACAGCATTTACGGCTACTACGCCCCCTATATCGTGGGGGCCAAGCGCATCGGCTGATTACATACCAGTATCTTCCAGCCGTCCGGCTAAAACGCCGGGCGGCTGGGGCATTTTATGGAAAATTATTATTTTACCTCTTTACATTTGGCCCCATCTGGGATAAAATAACCGTAGTGACAAAAGGGGGTGCGCCCGTTGAACGACATGGACTATACACGTAAATTCAGCGTCAATTTGAACAAAGATGAAGAAATCCGCGCGATTTTGTCCTCCGTCTACAACTCCCTGCGGGAGAAGGGTTATAACCCCATCAATCAAATTGTGGGCTATATCCTCAGCGAGGATCCCACCTATATCACCAACCACAACAACGCCCGCACGCTGATCCGCCAGCTGGATCGGGATGAGCTGCTCCAGGTGCTGCTGAAGAGCTATCTCCACGAAAAATGACAGGGAGGCGCCGGCCATAGGCC
>CATABD010000099.1 GCA_949494735.1 uncultured Oscillospiraceae bacterium | reverse complement strand
TGCAGAAGGGCAGCCATGTGGAGACCGGTTCGCCGCTGATCGTCCTGGCATAAGGGGGGGCTTGTATGGATATCTTACAAACCCTGTCCAAGCTGGCCACCGAGTCCGGCTTCGCCGGGTTCTTTGCGGCGGGCGGCTGGAAAAACCTGATTATGATCGCCCTGGCCTGCGTGCTGCTCTACCTGGGCATCGGCAAGAAGTTCGAGCCCCTGCTGCTGGTGGGCATCGCCTTCGGCGTGCTGCTCACCAACATCCCCGGCGCCGCGCTGTACCACATGGGCATGTGGGACGCCTACGTGTATGAGTGCCCCTATGACGTGGTCAACGACTACGCCCTCTACAACTCGGCAGAGGAGCGTGGCTATACCCAGGAGGAGTATTACTACTACGTGTTCGCCCGGGGCTGCGGCCACACCACAGAGGATATTGAGGCGTATTTCGACACGCTGGCGGAGAAGGGCGGCGACATCAACGCCGACACCCAGGCCCTGGCCAGTTCCGCCAACCTGGATCAGGACACCATAACCGCCATTGACTCTAAGCTCAAGACGGAGCTGTCCTTCACCGATATCATCCACCTGGGCGGACTGCTGGACATCCTGTATATCGGCGTCAAGGCCGGCGTGTACCCCTGCCTGATCTTCATCGGCGTGGGCGCCATGACCGATTTCGGGCCCCTCATCGCCCGGCCGTCCTCCATGCTCATGGGCGCGGCGGCCCAGCTGGGTGTGTTCTTCGCCTTCTTCGGCGCCTGCCTGCTGGGCTTCGCCGGTAACGTGGCCGCCTCCATCGGCATCATCGGCGGCGCGGACGGGCCGACGGCCATCTACCTGACCACCAAGCTGGCCCCGGCCTTCCTGGGCCCCATCGCCATCGCCGCCTACTCCTACATGGCCCTCATCCCCATGATCCAAAAGCCCCTCATGCGGGCGCTGACCACGGAGAAGGAGCGGAAGGTGAAGATGGAGCAGGCCCGGGCGGTGTCCAAGGTGGAGAAAATCGTGTTCCCCATCGCGGTGTCCACCTTTGTGATCCTGCTGATCCCCTCCACCGCCCCCCTCATCGGCTGCCTGATGTTCGGCAACCTGCTGAAGGAGACCGGCGTCACCGAGCGTTTGAGCGACACCGCCCAGAACGCGCTGATGAACATCGTCACCCTGTTTTTGGGCATCAGCGTGGGCGCCACCACCGTGGCCGCCCGGTTCCTGTCCCTCCAGACCCTGATGATCGTGGTACTGGGCGTCATCGCTTTCATGTTCTCCACCATCGGCGGCCTGCTGATGGGCAAGCTGATGTACGTGCTGTCCGGCGGCAAGATCAACCCGCTGATCGGCTCCGCGGGCGTGTCCGCCGTCCCCATGGCGGCCCGCGTGTCCCAGGATGTGGGCCGGGAGGCCAACCCCAACAACTTCCTGCTGATGCACGCCATGGGGCCCAACGTGGCCGGCGTCATCGGCTCCGCCATCGCGGCGGGCTTCCTGCTGGCCGTATTCGGCTGAGCGAAACTCTGCCGGAAGTCCTTTTACGCGCAAAACTCCCGCTTCCAACTGGAAGCGGGAGTTTTTTTCAAACGAGCGTTTCACGTGAAACATCCGTTTTCTCCACATGCGCCGCCGATTCCTTTGACTTCATATTCTGCCCGGCCCTGTTTGTACAGGTCGTCCCCCCGGCTGTCGATGGCCACGGTGAGGGGCAGGTCCCGCACCGTCATGCGCTTCACGGACTCGCACCCCAGATCGTCAAAGGCGATGACCTGGGCCGTCTCAATACACCGGGCGATCAGCGCCCCCGCGCCCCCCACAGCGGCAAAATAGCACGCCCCATTGCGCACGATGGCGTCCACAACCGCCTGGCTCCGCTCCCCCTTGCCGATCATGGCCCCCAGGCCCAGGTCCAACAGGCGGGGGGCAAAGGCGTCCATCCGGCCCGCCGTGGTGGGGCCGCAGGCCCCCACCGCCATCCCCTGCTGTCCCGGGGTGGGCCCGGCGTAGTAGATGGCCGCGCCCTTCAGGTCAAAGGGCAGGGCTTCCCCCCGGTCAAGCAGCCCGAACAGGCGCTTGTGGGCGGCGTCCCGGGCGGTATAGATAGTCCCGGACAGCAGCACCCGGTCCCCGGCGCGCAGCTCCGGCAGGCGGGCGGCCAGCCCGTCGGTATGTAAACGCAAGGCGCTCATTCCAACCCGCCCCGCTCCCGGAGCTGTCGGGCGTCGTCGTCCAGCGCCCCCAGGCACTCCGTGCCCCGGCTGAGCAGCTCCACCTGCTCCAGCAGCCCGTCCATCCCCCGGCGCAGCGTCCCGTACTGGGTCAGCACACCCTCCAGCCAGCCCCGCGTCTCAACGCGGATGCGCTCCGCCTCCGCCTGGGCCTGGCTCACCGTGTCCTGGGCCTTGCGGTGGGCGTCCAGCTCCACCGTGGCCACCCGGTCCTTCAGCTGGACATAGCTGTCCGCCATGGGCTCCAGCTTGCCCACCTGGGTCTGGAGGCGGGACAGCTCCTGCTTGGCCACCGCCAGCTTGGATTCGGTCTGGGACAGCTCCCCCCGCAGCCGGGCCAGCGTCCTGGTGGACTCCTCCAGACAGGCCCGCGCCTTGGCCTCCTCCGCGGCTGCTCCGCTCTTGGCGTTCTCCGCCCCGGAAAGGGCGGCCTCCAGCTGGGCGGCCCGGTCCTCCGCCTCATCCAGCCTCTGCCGGAGTTCGGCCAGCTCCTGGCGGTGGGCGGCGGCGGTCTGCTCAATGTACTGCTGCACGTCCTGGCGGTTAAACCCCCCCAGCGCCGCGCGGAATTTTTGAATGACGGCGGTGCTTTCCATAATCGGCCCCCTCTTTCTGTCCTGCGCCGTGTTTTCCTTACTTTATCACATTTTCTCCTCCCTGGCAATCCCAATTCTGCAACCTCTCCCCCGCCGCGAGAAAAAACGCCGGGAAATTTTATCAAACTTTATAAATTCGCCCTTCCCTCAAAGCGGCTTTTATGGTATAATGCCATAGGTTAAGGCGGGGCCGCCCGCCACGACACTTTATTCCAGAAATGATGTGACGCTTTATGGCATACGATGCTTTGGTTGTGGGCGCGGGCTACGCCGGGGCGGTGGCCGCCCGGCGGCTGGCGGAGGACGGGGGCAAAAAGGTGCTGGTGCTGGAGCGCCGCCCCCACGTGGGCGGCAACGCCTACGACTGCCCGGACAACGCCGGAATTTTGATCCACCAGTACGGCCCCCACATTTTCCACACCAATGACCGGCGGGTGTTCGACTACCTGTCCCGGTTCACCAAATGGCGGCGCTACCAGCACCGGGTCACCGCCAGCCTGCCCCGGGACAACCCAGAGGTGGTCCCCGCCCACAAAAGTACCGGCGGGCGGTTCTTTTTCCCCGTCCCCTTCAACCTGGACTCCATGAAAAGCGCCTTCGGGGAGCAGGAGGGGGAACGGCTGGGCCAAAAGCTGCTGGACGCCTATCCCGCCCAGAGCCAGGTGACCATTCTGGAGCTCCGGCAGAACCCCGACCCGGAGATCGCCGCCATCGCCGACTATGTGTACGGGCACGTGTTCGTACACTATACCATGAAGCAATGGGGCCAGACCCCGGAGGAGATCGACCCCGCCACCACCGCCCGGGTGCCGGTGCGCCTCAGCCGGGACGACCGCTACTTCCAGGACGCCTACCAGGGGATGCCGCTGGAGGGCTATACCCCCATGTTTGAGCGGATGCTGGACCATCCCGGCATCACCGTGGAGCTGGGGACAGACGCGCTGGCCCGCCTGGAGCTGGCGGACGGCACAATCAAGCTGGATGGGGAGCCTTTCGGCGGCCCCGTCATCTACACCGGGCAGGCCGACGAGCTGTTCGGCTTCCGTTTCGGCCCCCTGCCCTACCGGACGCTGGATTTCGGGTTCGAAACCCTGCCACAGGATTATTTCCAGACCCATGGCACCGTCAACTATACCGTGGACGAACCCTATACCCGCATCACCGAGTTCAAGCACCTCACCGGCCAGGAGAAGCCCGGCGCCACCACCATCATGAAGGAGTACTCCCGGGCTTACACCGGGGCGGACGGCGAGATCCCCTATTACGCCATCATCAATCCCGCCAACAACGCGCTGTACGCCAAGTATAAGGCGGAAGCGGGCAAATTCCCCACCCTCCGCCTGCTGGGCCGCCTTGCGGAATATAAATACTATAATATGGACGCCATCGCGGCGAGAGCGCTGGCCCTCACAGATGAAATGCTCTGATCGCCATCAGCATGATTTGACCCCATGCCGGGAATACTAGACGTAGATTTGGAGAGAACAAACATGGATAAACTTATCACCTTTGCCGTCCCCTGTTATAATTCCGCGGCCTACATGGACCATTGCGTGGAAACCCTGCTGGCCGCCGGGGAGGACGCGGAGATCATCCTGGTGGACGACGGCTCCACCAAAGACGACACCCCCGCCAAGTGCGACGAATGGGCGGCCAAGCACCCGGACATCATCCGGGCCATCCACCAGGAGAACGGCGGCCATGGCGAGGGGGTCAACCAGGGCATCCGCAACGCCAGGGGCCTTTACTACAAGGTGGTGGACTCGGACGACTGGCTGGACACCGACGCCCTGGGCAAGGTGATGGCCAAGCTGCGGGAGTTCGCCGCCATGCCCGCCCCGGTGGACCTGCTCATCGCCAACTACGTCTATGAACACGTGGAGGACAACACCCGGAAGGTGATGGGCTACAAAAACGTGTTTCCCACCGACCAGATCATCGCCTGGGACTCCATCCGCCGCTTCCGCACCTCCCAGTACCTGCTGATGCACTCGGTGATCTACCGCACCCAGCTTCTGCGGGACTGCGGCCTGGAACTCCCCAAGCACACCTTCTACGTGGACAACATCTTCGTCTACCAGCCCCTGCCCTATGTGAAAACGCTGTACTATATGGATCTGGACCTGTACCGCTACTTCATCGGCCGGGCGGACCAGAGCGTCAACGAGTCGGTGATGGCCGGGCGCATCGACCAGCAGGTGCGGGTCACCCGCCACATGATCGACGCCCACGACATCATCGCACTCAAAGCCATGCAGCCCAAGCTGGGGCGGTATATGCTCAATTACCTGTCCATGATGATGTCCATCTCGTCTATCTTTGCCGTCATCGCTGGCACGCCGGAGGCCCTGGGCCTGCGCACCCAGCTTTGGGAATACCTGCGCCAGAAGGACGCCGCCCTCTACCGCCGCTGCCGCTACAAGGCGACCAACGTGGGCACCAACATCCCCGGCTACCAGGGGAGGAAGCTGTCGGTGCAGCTCTACCGGGTGGCCCAGAAGATTTACAAATTCAACTGACAAAGGAGAACACGCTATGTCCGTACAGACCATTACCAAGGAAAATTTTGAGGCCGAGGTGCTCCAGTCCGATAAGAGCGTGCTGGTGGACTTCTGGGCCCCCTGGTGCGGCCCCTGCCGCATGGTGTCCCCCATTGTGGACGAGATCGCCGGGGAACGGCCCGACATCGCCGTGGGCAAGGTAAACGTGGACGAACAGCCCGAGCTGGCCGCCCAGTTCGGCGTGATGAGCATACCCACCCTTCTGGTGTTCAAGGGCGGGCAGGCCGTCAACAAAGCGGTGGGCGCCCGTCCCAAGGAGGAGCTGCTGTCGCTGCTGGACTGAGGGGCCGTGCCAATGGCCCCGGCGCACATCTCCATGACCGGAATTGCAAGGGCCGCCGGCGGGCGGCCCTTGCTTTTTCCAAAAAACCTGATATACTATGGTCTATTGAGGTCTGCGCCGCATAGAATGGAGCGGCAAACCCAACAGACCGCACATCAATAGGAGGTCATCCATCTTGTCCGACGACCCATTCTTACCCAAGCTGATTTTACTGGCCGTCCTCATCCTCATCAACGCCTTTTTCGCCGCGGCGGAGATCGCCGTCATCTCCCTGTCCGAGACCAAGCTGAGAAAGCAGGCCGAGGAGGGGGACAAAAAGGCGGAAAAGCTGCTCAAGCTCACCCAGGCCCCGGACAATTTCCTGTCCGCCATCCAGATCGCCATCACCCTGGCGGGCTTCCTGTCCTCCGCCTTTGCCGCCGACAGCTTTTCCGATCCGCTGGTAAAGTGGCTGGTGGAGGAGCGGGGCGTCACCGCCCTGGAACCCCACGCCCTCAACAACCTGATGGTGGTGCTCATCACCATTGTGCTGTCCTACTTCAGCCTGGTGCTGGGGGAGCTGGTCCCCAAGCGCATCGCCATGAAAAAGACGGAGGCGGTGGCCCGGTTTACCGCCGGGGCCGTGTCCGCCGTGGCCGCGGTATTCCGCCCGGTGATCTGGCTGCTGTCCAAATCCACCAACGGCGTACTGCGCCTGTTCGGCATCGACCCCAGGGCCGACCAGGAGGATGTGAGCGAGGACGAGATCCGCATGATGGTGGATCTGGGCGAGGAACGGGGGGCCATCGAGTCTTCCGAAAAGGAACTCATCGAGAATATCTTCGAATTCAACAACACCACCGCCGAGGACGTGATGGTCCACCGCACCGACATGGTGATGGTATGGCTCCAGGACACCGGCGAAGAGGTATTGAACGCCATCCTCTCCTCCGGGCGGTCCCGTTTCCCCGTGTACCGGGAGGACGCGGACGACATCGTAGGCGTCCTCAACACCCGGGATTTTCTGCTCAACGCCCAGGAGGATTCTCCCAGGCCCCTGCCTGAGCTGGTGCGCCCCGCCTACTTTGTGCCGGAATCGGTGCGCACCGATGTACTCTTCCGGGATATGCAGAGCAAAAAGGTACATATGGCCATTGTGGTGGATGAGTACGGCGGCACCTCCGGCCTTGTGACCATGGAAGATCTGCTGGAGGAGATCGTGGGAAATATCTACGATGAGTTTGACCCCCTGGAGGAAAAGGACATCGAGGAGGCGGAACCCGGCGTATGGCGGGTGTCCGGCGCCTGTCCCCTGGAGCGGATTGCCCAGGTTCTGGACATGGAGTTCCCCGAGGAAGAGGAGGCCGACACCCTTGGGGGACTAGTGTTCGCCCAGCTGTCCGTCATCCCGGAGGACGGCGCCCAGCTGGAGGTGGACGCCTGCGGGCTGCGCATCCAGGTGCGCGGCTTTGCTGAGCGCCGGGTGGAGTGGGCGCTGATTTCCAGGCTGGAGACCATTTCGGAAGAGGAGCACACCGATTGAACAGGAGACGGGGCGCCACGCGCTCCGTCTCTTTTTGCCAAACCTCCGCCCCCCTGCCTCCCAAAAAATTGGCGGTTCTTGAAAGTTTTCCCTATCCGTCTTGACATTTCGCATTCTTTGTGTATGATGTGGGTGGAATCAGGAAAGTCAACACACCGTGCTTGCAAGACTGGAGGAACACAGCATGAGAAAAACGAAAATTATCTGCACCCTTGGCCCCGCCTCCGACAGCGAGGAGGTCATAGAGCAGCTGATCCTGTCCGGCATGGACGCCGCCCGCTTCAACTTCTCCCACGGCACCCACGAGACCCACGGCGCCCTGCTCACCCGGTTCAAGCGGGTGAGGGACAGCCTGGGCCGGCCCGTGGCCACCATCCTGGACACCAAGGGGCCTGAGATCCGCATCCGCACCTTCGGCTGCGGCCGGGTAGAGCTCAACGACGGGGACCACTTTACCCTCACCACCCGGGAGACGGAGGGGGACGCCCGGCAGGTGTCCGTCACCTATTCCAACCTCCACCAGGAGCTCCAAAGCGGATGCCATATCCTCATCGACGACGGCCTGGTGGACCTGGAGGTGGAGGAAATCGACGGCCAGGACATCCGCTGCCGGGTGGTCACCGGCGGCCCCCTGTCCAACCACAAAAGCATCAATATCCCCGGCGTATCCATCGCCCTGCCCGCCCTCACCGACAAGGACAAGGACGACCTGCGCTTCGCCGTGGAGAACGACTTCGACTTTGTGGCCGCCTCCTTTGTCCGCCGCGCCTCCGACGTGGCGGAGATCCGCGCCGTGCTGGACAGCTTCGGCGGCCAGGACATCGGTATCATCGCCAAGATTGAGAACCGTGAGGGCGTGGACAACCTGGACGCCATCGCCAACGCCGCCAACGGCGTGATGGTGGCCCGGGGCGACCTGGGGGTGGAGATCCCCGCCTATGAGGTGCCGGTACTCCAGAAAAAGATGATTAAATCCGCCATTCACAAGGGCAAGGTGGTCATCACCGCCACCCAGATGCTGGACTCCATGATCCGCAACCCCCGGCCCACCCGGGCGGAGGTGTCCGACGTGGCCAACGCCGTCTTTGACGGCACCAGCTGCGTGATGCTGTCCGGCGAGACCGCTTCCGGCAGGCATCCGGTGGAGGCGCTGCAAACCATGGTGAGCATTGTGGAGGCCGCCGAGGAGGGCATTGACTACTGGAAGCGCTTCCGCAACGGGGTGTTCGACCACACCAGCAACATCTCCGACGCCATCAGCCACACCAGCTGCCTCACCGCCATGGACCTGGGGGCCGCCGCCATCCTGGCCGCCACCCAGTCCGGCTACACCGCCCGGATGATCTCCCGGTTCCGTCCGGGGTGCGCCGTGGCCGCCCTCACCACCGAAGAGCGGGTGCGCCGGCAGCTGGCCATCTCCTGGGGGGTGGTCCCCTTCCTGTCGGGAAACGTGGACTCCACCGACCGTCTGTTCTTCCTGTGCGTGGACACCGCCAAAAAGGAGGGGCTGGTCCAGCCGGGGGACACGGTGGTTATCACCGCGGGGGTGCCCCTGAGCAGCAGCGGCACCACCAACCTCATCAAGGCGCAGGTCGTGAAATAACCGCGGCGGCCCGGGAACATCCCGGGCCGCCCCTGTTTTTTGAAGAAATCCTTGAAACTGGAAGGCATGTGGCTTATAATAAAAAATGGTTTGATTTCACCTGCCCGGGCGGAATAAATACGCCCTGCGGCAAGCTCTTTGCGCCGCGAAGAGCTTGAACGCCGCTCCCGCGGCGGCGCTTCGCGCTTGAGGACGGCCCAAAACCGTCTGCAATTTTGAAAGGTGGTGCTTTTTTGAACATCTTCGACATCATGGGTCCCGTGATGGTGGGGCCGTCCTCGTCCCACACCGCCGGGGCGGCCCGGATCGGCTACATAGGCCGCAAGCTCCTGGGCTTCCAGCCCGCCCGGGCGGACATCGCCCTCCACGGCTCCTTCGCCGCCACCGGCGCGGGCCACGGCACCGACCGGGCCATTGTGGCCGGCCTGCTGGGCATGGCCCCCGATGATCCCCGCATCCCCTTCAGCCTCCAGCTGGCCAAGGAAGCGGGGCTGGAAGTAAACGTCCACTCCATCACCCTGCGGGACGCCCATCCCAACACCGCCCTCATGACCCTCACCGGCTCCCGGGGCCGCACCGTGACCGTCAGCGCCTCCTCCCTGGGGGGCGGGCGCATCCGGGTCAATTCCATCGACGGACTGGAGGCCGCCTTTTCCGGCGACCTGCCCACCCTGGTCATCCGGGGTAAGGACGAGCCGGGCGTCGTGTCCGAGGTGAGCGCCTGCCTGGCCCGGCGGGACGCCAACATCGCCACCATGCAGCTCTACCGGGACCGCCGGGGCGGACTGTCCGTCACGGTCATCGAATGCGACCAGCCGGTGAGCGAGGAGATTTTGGAGGATATCGACCTGCTGGGCGGCGTGGTGCGCTGCATCTATCTAAATTTGGAGGAGGGCTGACTATGTTTGGCTCTGTACAAGCTCTGTTGTCCGCCGCTGCGGACAAGCCCCTTTGGCGGGCCGTGCTGGACGACGACTGCCAGGACCGCGATGCGTCTGCCGAAAGCAGCCTTGACAAAATGTCCGCCCTATGGCAGACCATGAAGGAATCCGTGCTGGACTACGACCCCACCCGCCGCTCCCCCTGCGGCCTGTCCGGCGGCCAGGGGGCCCAGATGGCCGCCCTGGACCACTCCATCTGCGGGCCCTTTATCCAAGAGGTCATCTCCACCGCCCTCAAGCTGGGCGAGCACAACGCCTGCATGGGCCGCATCGTGGCCGCCCCCACCGCCGGGGCCTGCGGGGTTCTGCCCGCGGTACTCATCCCCCTCCAGCGCCGGGAGCGGCTCAGCGACGAGCGGATGGTGGAGTGCCTGTACGTCTCCGCCGGCTTCGGCCAGGTCATTGCCACCCGCGCCTCCATCTCCGGGGCGGAGGGCGGCTGTCAGGCGGAGGTGGGCTCCGC